>CAZLNO010000004.1:0-72711 GCA_964561005.1 uncultured Rhodovibrionaceae bacterium
ACCGGGATGACTGAGAAGCCTCAGGCCGAATTTCCATACGTCAGGTTGCTCAATCGACTCATGCAGCGCAAGCGGCGCAGATTGATAGGTAGCGGTAAATCCGCGTCGGTCAGAAACTGGTGTAATGTACTCGCCAGCACCGCCCCTGGCCGCTCTCGGCTTGCAGCGTCTGACCAGTCTCGCGGTTGACAACGCGTACATACAGAAATGGTCGGTCGCTCAATATTCATGGTAGCGGCGACTCGCGCTCAACCCCGCTAGGCCACGGCTCCGGCGAGGCATCCGACGGCTTGTTGAGGCACAGCAGCAATCGCGTGCGGCCGGTGCCCGCGATCGGCGGTGAGCGGTGCACGATTCCGCTGCCCGCGCCGGCGCAGCTTCCCTTGAAAATCGCAACGTCGTGGATGCGGAGGTGCTCCAACGGCCCTTTGAACCGCTTCTGTTCGCGCAATGCCTGCTTGGCATGGCGTGGCTGGACCCATTCGGTCGCAGGACCACGGTAGGTCGTGAGCAGGCGTGCCTCCACGCAGTCGCGGTGGAACTTCCAGCAAGCATCGTGGCTGACGTGCTCCAGCCTTACATCAACGAGATCAGTCTGGGTAACCCTGGAGAATGCCGAGACAAGATCATCGACGTCCCCGATCAGCAGATCTCGCATGTCTCCCTGAGGCATACCACAGTCGTCCAAATGCGGTTCCACCGCACGTCGAAGGTCGCCGGGCCGGACAAGAACACGTATGTCAGGAAGACGCGAAGCGTCCGTTCGTTCGAGCCAGGTCGCCAAGCACAACGGAAGCGTGCGGCGCCAGATCACAAGTTCCATGTCGGGCCTGTTAATGGCGGCGAGGCCTTCCGCCACATCGCATGTCTCGATGCCCGCGCCTGACGTGGCGGAGGTCCCGATTGCCTCACCTTCCAGGGATACCGACGAACCGATCATGCCGGTTCAGCCCGCTTCCAAACCGGGAACGGATCCTTCAGCTTTCTCCAGGCAGTGGGCTGCATGGCCTTGGCATTGGCGTCGCCGACAAGGCAGGCGTCGAGACGGCGACGGATCGCGGCCTCGTCCATGTCGGTACCTATGAAAACGATTTCCTGGCACCGGTCCCCGTAGACGGGGTCCCAGGATTTGCCGATGTGCTGGCGCCACTCCGGAATGTCGGGCCAACGCTCCTTGGGCACGTTGGCCCACCAGAAGCCCATGGCCTCGTGGCGGACAAGCGCTCCGGCTTGACTCAGCTCGCCGACCCATTCCGGGCGAGTGGCCAGCCAGAAATGCCCCTTGGCACGAATGACGCCGGGCCATGACGCGTTGATGAAGGCGTAGAACTTCTCGGGATGAAAGGGCCGGCGTGCCCGATAAACGAAACTGCGCACCCCATACTCTTCCGTCTCCGGCTTATGGTCCGCGAAGCCGTACAGTTCCTTGAACCAAAGCGGGTGTTCCTGCGCCTTGTCGTGATCGAACCGGCCGGTGTTTAAGACCTTGTCCAGGGGCACGCGCGACATGCTCGTCTCGACCAGGTTGGCGTCGGGATTGAGCGAGCGAATGATCTTGCGCGCGGCATCGAGCTGTTCCGGCGACGCGGCATCGATCTTGTTCAAGATGACGACATCGGCAAACTCGATCTGCTCGACGAGCAGGTTGACCAGCGTGCGAGTGTCTTCCTCGCCCAGTGCTTCGCCCCGGTCCTTGAGGAAATCGGTGGATGCGTAATCGCGCAGGAGGTTCGCTGCATCGACAACCGTGACCATGGTGTCCAGCCGAGAGACATCCTCAAGGCTTTCCCCTTCTTCCGTACGGAAGTTGAAGGTGGCCGCCACGGGCAGCGGCTCGGAGATGCCGGTCGATTCGATCAGGAGATAGTCGAAGCGGCCATCTTGAGCGAGACGGCGCACTTCTTTGAGAAGGTCGTCGCGCAACGTGCAGCAGATGCAGCCGTTAGTCATCTCGACCAGGGTTTCTTCAGTGCGGCTCAGATCGGCGCCGCCGTCTCGGATGAGATCGGCATCGATGTTGACCTCGCTCATGTCGTTGACGATGACCGCGACGCGCTTGCCTTCGCGGTTGTTGAGGATGTGGTTCATCAACGTGGTCTTGCCGGCGCCAAGAAAGCCGGAAAGTACGGTGACGGGCAGCTTCGGTCGTTCCAGGAGCTGGGTCATGGCGATCCTTCAGAGCGTGATGACGAAGTCGGGCGCGTTGGGTGCGAGTGCCGCGTAGAGCTGGGGAAAGCAGCCGGCCTGCACCCCGGCGATCGTCCCCTTCGCCTTGACGTCGCCCTTGCCGCATTGCTCAAGGGTGCCTTCAGCCAGGTTGCGGCGCACGGCGCATTGGTCGCAGATCATGAGCAGGATGTTCTGGTCCTTCGCGACCTTGGCCAGGCGCTCGCCGACCGGATCGCCTTCGCGCAGACAGAAGAGATTGTCGTCAAAGAAGAACATCCCGACGACGCTCGCGCCGTGCGAGCCGTCCTCAAGCTGCGGCAGGATCATGGTCGCGAGCTTGAACGTCGCGGCCATATCGGTGGCAAAGACATATGCTACCTTCATTTCTTTCGCTCCGTCATGTGATGTTTCCTGCTCATGGTCTGGGTATGCACTACTGCCGGTTAGCCAGCGCCGAACCGGCGCTCGAAAGCTCGAGAGCAAGTTGATTGAGCACCGACGCCACACCACCGGGTCCTTACGCCTGGACGAGACGTGGCATCAGCTCCGTCATCAGCGCGGCGAGCAGCGTATCGTTGGGGATGCCGTCCTTGTCGCAACGCGCGATCACGGCGCGCACCTGTTCCAGGGCTTCCGCAAAGCGTGGCGGAAGTTCGACGCCGGAGGCGTCATCGACGGGTTCGAGCAGACCTTGCGCTGAAAGCATGAGGGGCATCTCACCGTCCCTCAAAGTTGCGTCGGATTGGGTGCATCGCCATAAACGGCCTTCGGATCGAAGGCCCGGGACGCCTCGGTGAAGGCGAGCCGGGCGGGCCCGCCAGACGGTCCCCGCAGCTCAACGGACCGGTAGAAGCAGGAGCGGTAGCCGACATGGCAGCTGGCGCCGCCGCCGCCGATCCGCACGCGCAGCCAGACGGCGTCCTGATCGTCGTCGATGCGCATCTCGACAACCTGCTGGACCAGGCCACTGGTCGCGCCCTTGCGCCAGAAGCACTGACGGCTCCGGCTCCAGTAATGCGCCTCGCCGGTCGTGATTGTTTTTTGCAGAGCCTCACTATTCATGTAGCCCAGCATCAACACCTCATCGCTGATGGCGTCGGTCGTGACGCAAGGGATGAGACCGTCGCAATCGAACTTCGGGGCGAGCGCCAAGCCTTCCTCGACCTGCTCGACCGTGGTGCGGGCGGCGAAGAGAGAAGGGGCGGCCGAGCCTGCCTGGTCAGGACTCATGCGGGGCGCTCCTGGGGCTGCCGATCATCGCGAGAAACTCCCGGCGGGTGGTCGGATCGTCTCTGAACGAGCCCAGCATGCGGCTGGTCACCATGCTGACCCCCGGCTTGCGGATGCCGCGCGTGGTCATGCACTGGTGCGCCGCCTCGACGACGACTCCGACACCGCGCGGCTTCAGCACTTCTTGGATCGTGTCCGCGATCTGCGACGTCAGCGCTTCCTGAATCTGCATCCGCTTGGCGAACACCTCGACCAGGCGCGCAAGCTTGGAGATGCCGACAACCCGCCCAGACGGCAGGTAGCCGATATGCACCTTACCGAGGATGGGAACGATGTGATGCTCGCAGTGCGATTCGAGGCGAATGTCGCGCAAGACGATCATCTCGTCATAGGCGGCGGTCTCCTCGAACGTCGTCGCAAGCAGCGCGACCGGGTCCTCGCGGTAGCCGGCGAAGAACTCCTCATAGGCGCGGACGACACGCTCGGGTGTCCCTTTCAGCCCCTCCCGGTCAGGATCGTCGCCGGCCCACTCGATCAACGTGCGGACGGCCGCTTCCGCCTCGGACTGGCTGGGCCGGCGGCGCATCGTCGATGCGGAGCGGATTGAATTCGCCGGTCGGCTCCCGACCACCGCTGTATCCATGTCGAACCCTTTCCTGCGGCCACGCCCGGCTTCCAAGGGCAGTTGGCTCTTGTAATTAGAGAAGGCCACGTTATAACATTACGTTCCCTGAACGCAAGAAGGGATAACGCCATGGCGCTCCTGGACCGCCTGCTGCACCACAGCCACGTGATCACGATCCGCGGCGACAGCTACAGGCTGCGCGAGAAGCGCAAGTCCGGACTGGTTTCCAGCACCCCGCCTGCCTCGGCCTGAGCCGGTCCGCCGACGCCGCAGGCGGTGACAAACGCGGCCAGGGCGATCCCCAACCCGTCCCTCACCGACGCCCCGGCCGCGCCTGCGTTCCTTGGCGCGTCGCGCCCGGGGCTGTTCGGGCCGGGATGGGGATCGCCCGGAGATACCCGGATGACGGAAACGGGCCGACCCGTCGGCCACCGAGTGATGTATGTACGAAACACAGGGGGTGCACTTTTCGATGTCGGCAGGGGTGCAGTTTCTGATGTCGCTTAACACCGACCCGGCCCTCGCTAGTTTAAGGACCTTTTGCAGGTCTGGTAGGGCATCCGCGGGCGTGTCCGGGATGTCGACAGCCGACTCGCCGACCACGCAGGCCGGCGCCGGGCGCGTGGCCAGGACCAGCGCGGCCAATATCGCCAAGGCCGGACCAGCGCGGAAAAGATGTCGTCGCATGATGACGTCGATGCCCCCTTCCGTGTCGTGGGGCTGACGGCGCCCGCATGCGCGAGAGGATAGGCGCGAGTCCAGCGAGAAACCAGCGACTGCGAGTTGTGGAAACCCGCACCCCGAAAGCCGAATGCCCACGCGGCGCCCCGCGCTTTGCCGAAGGTTGCCGGCGCGTGGTAGAACCCGGACCGCAACACGACAGGGAGAGCGCCGCCATGCCCGCCAGCATCCTGCCTTTCAACGGCATCTGGCCGCGGATCGCCGAGGACGCCTTCATCGCCGAGACGGCCGTCGTCATCGGCGACGTGGAGATCGGGCCGGGCAGCTCGGTGTGGTACGGCTGCGTGCTGCGCGGCGACGTCAATCGCATCCGGGTGGGCGCGCGCACGAATATCCAGGACGGCACCGTCGTGCACGTCAACCACGACCCGGCCGGCGACTATCGCGAGACCGGCGGCGGCATGCCGACCTTCGTCGGCGACGACATCACCATCGGCCACATGGCGCTGATCCACGCCTGCACGCTGGAGAGCGGCAGCTTCGTCGGCATGCGGGCGACGGTGATGGACGAGGCGGTGGTCGAGGGCGGCGCCATGGTCGCCGCCGGCGCGCTGGTCACGCCGCGCAAGCGCGTGCCCGCCGGCGAGCTCTGGGCGGGCAGCCCGGCCAAGCGGATGCGCGACCAGAGCGAGGCGGAGCGGGCCGAGCTGGCCTATTCCCCCCGCCACTACGCCAGGCTGGCGGCGGCCTACCTGGCGGCGCGCAAGGGCGAGCGCTGAATGCCCCCTGGCAAGCGCCGCAAGCATCGAAAGGCCGACGCGCGCCACCGCGAGCCCCACGAGGACGGCCAGGTGAAGCCGCGCAATCCCCTGGTCCCCGTCGTCCGCCGGCTCGGCCACAAGACGCACGAGGCGGAAAAGGCCTACAAACGCCGGCCCAAGCACAAGAAGCGGGGGTGGGAGTGACCCCGCGGGCGCGTCCTAGTTGGCCTGCGCCTTCAGCTTGACGTAGGCGCCCGGCGCGTCCTCGATCGGCGGGAAGACGCCGCCGCCGGGCTCGCGGGCCTCGACCTTCTCGGCGCCCGACTTCTGCTCGATCCACTTCTGCCATTCCGGCCACCACGAGCCGTCGTGCGCCTTGGCGGCCTCGAACCACTTGTCCGGGTCCTTGGGGTTCCGGGAATTGAGCCAGTAGTTGTACTTGTTCGCCGCCGGCGGGTTGACGACGCCCGCGATGTGGCCCGAGGCGGCCAGCACGAACTTCACCGGCCCGCCGGTCACGCGCGTGAGGGCATAGCCGGACTTCCACGGCGCGATGTGGTCCTCCTTCGTCGCGAGGACGAAGGCCGGCCGGTCGATCTTGCCCAGGTCGATCGGCACGCCCTTCAGGGTGATGCCGCCGGGCTCGATCAGCTTGTTCTCCTGGTACATCCGGCGCAGGTAGAAACTGTGCATCGCCGCCGGCATGCGCGTCGAGTCGCTGTTCCAGTACAAGAGGTCGAAGGGGAAGGGCTCCTTGCCCAGGAGGTAGTTGTTGACCACGAAGGACCAGATCAGGTCGTTGGCGCGCAGCATGTTGAAGGTGGTCGCCATCGAGCTGCCTTCGAGGTAGCCCTTCGCGCGCATCTTCTCTTCCAGCGCCGAGAGCTGCTCCTCGTCGATGAAGACGCCCAGCTCGCCGGCCTCGGAGAAGTCCACCATCGTGGTGAAGAAGGTGGCCGCCTTCACGCGGTCCGCCTGGCCGGTCTGGGCCATGTAGGACAGCGTGCAGGCCAGCAGCGTGCCGCCCAGGCAGTAGCCGATGACGTTGGTCTGCTTTTCCCCGGTGATCTGCTCGACGACGTCGAGGGCGGCCAGCGGGCCCTCGACCATGTAGTCCTCGAAGGACTTTTGGGCCAGCGTCTCGTCCGGATTCACCCAGGAGATCATGAACACCGTGAAGCCCTGGTCCACGGCCCACTTCACGAAGGAGTTCTTCTGCCGCAGGTCCAGGATGTAGAACTTGTTGATCCACGGCGGAATGATGACCAGCGGCGTCTTGTAGACCTGCTCGGTGCTCGGCGCGTACTGGATGAGCTGCATCAGGTCGTTCTGGTAGACGACCTTGCCGGGCGTGACCGCCAGGTTCTTGCCGACCTCGAAGGCCTCGTAGTCGGTCTGGCTGATCTTCCCCCGCTCCATGTCGTCCAGCAGGTTCTGCAGCCCGCGCAGCAGGTTCTCGCCGCCGCTCTCCAGCGTGGCGCGCAGCACCTCGGGGTTGGTCATCAGGAAGTTCGAGGGCGCCATGGCGTCGACGAACTGCCGCGTGTAGAAGTCGACCTTCTTCGCGGTGTGGTCGTCCAGCCCCTCCACCTCGTTGACGGTGTTCTGCAACCAGCGCGCCGAGAGCAGGTAGGACTGCTTGATGTAGTCGAAGACCTGGTTTTCCTGCCAGGCCGGGTCCTTGAAGCGGCGGTCGCCGCGCTCGGGCTGCGCCACCGGCTCGGCGCCGTCGCCGCCGCCCAGCATGCGGCTGGTGGTGGACTGCCAGAGCTTCAGGTAGTCCTGCCAGAGGTTCATCTGGGCCTGCACCAGCTTCGCCGGGTCGGCCATCATGCGGGTGGTGACCTCCATGAAGGCGCGGCTGATGTTCAGCGGGTCCATCGTCGCGTCCGGCGGCTGCAGGTGCTGGCGTTCGATGAAGTCGGCGACCAGCTTCTGGCTCTTTTCCGCGATTTTGGCCATTCCCTGGGAGAATTCCACGGGATCCGGGAGCTTCATCTCCGCCTCGCTCGCCGCTTTCTGCTGCCGGCCCTGTTGCTCCGCCATACTCGCTTCCTTATGATCGCTCGCACTGTCGGTTTCGGACTGCCCCGCAACGGTCAGGCGCCGTTGGACCCGCGCGGCCTCACCATTCTTTAAATTTTGCGGTGCACACCATAGTCATTCCGGGCAGTCTTGCAACCGTCGACGTGGTCACGAGGGTCCTTTAGCCTGTCCGTCAGGTAAGGTTCCAGAGCCGCCAGGCAAGGCGAAAGCAGGGACGGGGTTTGTGAGAGAGCTTGACGATCGGGTGAGAGGGCGACGGGCACGGCGCTTGTGGCCGCTGTTTCGCAACGGTGTCGGGCGCCCTTGCGGGCGCGGCCTCATGCTTCGACAGGCTCAGCATGAGGCGATCCTTGCCAATCTTCGGCATGAGGCGATCCTCGCCAGTCTAACGACAGCGCCCCGCCTCATCCTGACAGCGCCCCGCCTCATCCTGAGCTTGTCGGACACGCAGTCGGCGCTTCGGGGCGCCAAGGAGAGGCGTCGCGCCGGAGGCGCGAAGAAAAACGCATCCGGCACACGGCTCCTCGGGGCCTGCGCGCTGGCGCTGGCCGTCGGCGGCTGCGCCAGCCTGGACCCGACGGGGCTCCTCTACGACGACGAGACGCCGGCGCCCGAGCAAGTGTCCGCCGACGATGGCGGGGAGGCGAAGGCCTTTCCCGAGCTGTCCAGCGTGCCGGAGCAGCCGTCGCGCTCGCCCTCGCGGCAGGCGGAGCGCCGGCGCATGCTGGACCAGCTCGCCGCCGATCGGGCCAACGCCGCCTACAGCGACCAGCCGCTGCGCGGCGACGGCAATGGCGGCAACGGAGGACGCGAGGCAGACGGCGCGGCCACCACCGGCGCCGGAGAGGTGCCTTCCGCCGACGAACTGCCGGAGACGCCGCCCGCCCCTTCCGAGGCGGAGACCGCCGAAAAGCCCGAGGCCCGCACGGCTTCGCCGGATGACTCGGCCGCCGCGTCCTCGCAGCCGGCCCAGGCCGACGCCGCGGACCAGGCTGACGCGATGGTGAGCCCTGCCGCTAGCCGGCGCGAGCCGCCCGCCGAGGAAACGGCCGGGCGCGAGCGCACGACGGCCGGCGACGCGGCCAGCGGCCAAACGTCCGGGGGGAGCGCCAGCGGCCAGCAAGCGGCCACGACGAACGGCGCGGCGGGTCGGGACGCGGCGCGCGGCTCTCGGGCGGCCCGGACCGCCGCCGAATCCGCGCAGGCCGCAGCCAACGGCGCGACGGCGGGCGACGGCGTCGACCGCTCGAATATCCCGCAGATCGAGCCCAGCCGGCAGGGCGAGCCGATCCGCCTGCCGGACGAGGCCGGCCGGACCGCCGACAGGGGCGCGGCGCGGGGCAATGATGCGGCGCCGTCCAGCGCCCGCGCGACCCGCACGCAGACGGCCCAGGCCGCGCCGCCGCGCGTGCGGGCGCCCGGCGTCGAGAGGTCCCCCGGACGCACGCCGCCGCCGGCGAACGGCCCCGGCGAGCGCGTGGCGGTCATCTACTTCGGCCACGGCAGCACCGCGCTGAACGGGCAGGACCGCCAGGTGCTGCGCCAGGTCGCGCAGGTCCAGCAGCGGCGGGGCGGGCGGCTGCGCGTCGTCGGCCATGCCAGCCATCGCACGGCGACGATGAGCCCGGTCCAGCACCGCATCGTCAACCTGGACGTCTCGATGGCGCGGGCGGAGCAGGTGGCCGACGCACTGGCGTCCTTCGGGGTGTCGCGCGCGGACATCCAGGTGGAGGCACGCGCCGACAGCGAGCCCGTCTATTTCGAGTACATGCCGACGGGCGAGGCCGGCAACCGCCGGACCGAAATCTACCTTGTGCCGTAACCGCGCGCGGGTGCATAACGGCGCGGCCGCGCGGCGCGGCGCGTGCCGGCGCGCCCTGCCGCGATGAGCCGGTGCGACGACGGCGGACGATGCACGCGATGGAACAGGAATTCCACAAGATCAAGCGCCTGCCGCCCTACGTCTTCGCGGAGGTCAACAAGCTGAAGGCCGAGGCGCGGGCGCGCGGCCAGGACATCATCGATTTCGGCATGGGCAACCCGGACCAGCCGCCGCCGCCGCACGTCGTCGACAAGCTGAGCGAGGCCGCGCGGAACCCGCGCGCGCACCGCTACTCGAGCTCGCGCGGCATTCCGGGCCTGCGCCGGGCGCTCGGCGCCTACTACGCCCGCCGTTTCGGCGTGGAGCTGGACCCGGAAAACGAGGTGCTGGTCACCCTCGGCTCCAAGGAGGGGCTGGCCAACCTGGCGCAGGCCATCACCAGCCCCGGCGACATCCTGCTGGCGCCCAACCCCAGCTATCCCATCCACGCCTTCGGCTTCATCATCGCCGGGGCGGCGGTGCGCAGCCTGCCGCTGGCCGGCTTCGACGACGACGAGGCCGACTTCCGCCGCGCCTTCCTGCGCGAGATGGAGCGGGCGGTGCAACACTCCGTGCCCAAGCCGCTGGCGGTGGTGCTGAACTATCCCGCCAACCCCACGACGCGGACGGTGGATCTGGACTTCTACGGCGAGGTCGTCGAGTTCTGCCGGCGGCACGAGGTCTACATCATCTCCGACATCGCCTATGCCGAGGTCTACTTCGACGACAACCCGCCGCCCTCGGTGCTGCAGGTGCCCGGCGCGCGCGAGGTGGCGGTGGAGTTCTCCTCGCTGTCCAAGACCTATTCCATGCCGGGCTGGCGCGTGGGGTTCTGCGCCGGCAACGCGAAGCTGATCGCCGCGCTGGCGCGGGTGAAGTCCTATCTCGATTACGGCGCCTTCACGCCGGTGCAGGTGGCGGCCACCGCCGCGCTGAACGGGCCGCAGGACAACGTGGCCGAGATGCGCGAGCGCTATCGCCGCCGCCGCGAGGTGCTGCTGCGCGGGCTCAACGCGGCCGGCTGGCCGGTGCCCGCGCCGCGGGCGACGATGTTCGCCTGGGCGCCGATCCCGCCGGCCTTCCGGCACCTGGGCTCGCTGGCCTTTTCCAAGCTGCTGCTGGAGGAGGCGGAGGTGGCGGTCAGCCCCGGCGTCGGCTTCGGCGAGTACGGCGATTCCTACGTGCGCCTGGCGCTGGTGGAGAACGAGCACCGCACCCGGCAGGCCGTGCGCAACATCAAGGCCTTCTTCCGCAGGGCCGGGGTTTCCGGCGAACCTTCCCAACCCGAAACCAACGAACAACGAAAGGTGGCGCTGTGAGCGACACGCTGCGCATTGGCGTCGCCGGCCTCGGCACCGTGGGGGCCGGCGTGCTGAAGCTGCTGGAGACGCACTACGAGATGGTGGCCCAGCGTTCGGGCCGGCCGATCCTGGTCACCGCGGTCTCCGCGCGCGACCGCCGCAAGGACCGCGGCATCGACCTCTCGGCGGTGCGCTGGTTCGACGACCCGGTCGCGCTGGCGAGCGATTCGGACATCGACGTGGTCATCGAGCTGATCGGCGGCGCCGAGGGCGTGGCCAAGGAGGTGGTGGAGACCGCGCTGGGCCACGGCAAGCACGTCATCACCGCGAACAAGGCGATGATCGCCCACGACGGCACGGCGCTCGCCCTGCGCGCCGAGAAGGCCGGCGTCGTCCTGGCCTGCGAGGCGGCCGTCTGCGGCGGCATCCCGGTCATCAAGTCGATCCGCGAGGGCCTGGCCGGCAACGCCGTCTCCAGCATCTACGGCATCCTGAACGGCACCTCCAACTACATCATGTCGCAGATGCGCGACACCGGCCGGGAGTTCGGGGAGGTGCTGGCCGAGGCGCAGAAGCTGGGCTACGCCGAGGCCGACCCGAGCTTCGACGTGGACGGGATCGACGCCGCGCACAAGCTGGCGATCCTGACGGCGCTGGCCTACAACTGCGCGGTGAACTACGAGGGCGTGCATGTCGAGGGCATTCGCGAGGTGACCTCGCTCGACATCGCCTTCGCCGAGGAGCTGGGCTACCGCATCAAGCTGCTGGGCATCGCCCGCCGCACCGACGGCGAGGTCGAGCAGCGGGTGCACCCCTGCATGGTTCGCAGGGACGCCCCGATCGCCAACGTCGAGGGCGTGTACAACGCCGTCGTCGCCGAGGGCGACTTCGTCGGCAGCCTGCTGCTGGAAGGGCAGGGCGCCGGCGCCGGGCCGACGGCCTCGGCGGTGGTGGCGGACCTGGTGGACATCGCCCGCGGTTCGCGGCTGTCCACCTTCGCGGTCTCGGCCTCGGCGCTGCAGACCCTGCCGTCGCGGCCGATGGCGCGCCACTGGGGCGGCTACTACCTGCGCCTGATGTGCCTCGACCGGCCGGGCGTCATCGCCGACATCACGGCGGCGCTGCGCGACGACGACATCTCGGTCGAATCCATGGTCCAGCGCGGGCGCAGCGCCGGCGGCGAGGCGGTGCCCGTGGTCATCACCACGCACGAGACCGAAGAGGCCGGGATGATGCGGGCGCTGGCGCGCATCCGGGAGATGGACGCCGTGCTGGAGCCGCCGCGCGTCATCCGCATCGAGGCGCTGTGACCGGTTTGCGCCAGCAGGTTTGGAGGATTTTCCGTTGAACGTGATCCGTTTCGTTTGACGACGCGTAACGAAAGCCGAAAGCCGAAAGCCGTTCGGGCTTCCCACGCTCTGTCAGGTAGAAGGAAACGGACCATCATGGCACTGGATATCGTCAAGTTCGGGCAGCAGGACATCGAGAACGCCATGGCGAAGCTGGGCGAAGGCCAGGTGGACGATCTGGCGTTCGGCGCGATCCAGCTCGACGACGAGGGCAAGATCCTGAAGTACAACGCGGTCGAGGGCGCCATCACCGGCCGCGATCCGAAGGAGATGCTCGGCAAGAATTTCTTCAAGGACGTCGCGCCCTGCACCCAGACGCCCGAGTTCGAGGGGCGCTTCAAGGAAGGTGTCAAGAACGGCGACCTGAACGTCATGTTCGAGTACACCTTCGACTACAAGATGACGCCGACCAAGGTGAAGGTGCACATGAAGAAGGCCCTGGCCGACGACACCAACTGGGTGTTCGTCAAACGGGTCTGAGCGCGATGGCCGGCCAAAGCGGGCGGTGGACGCGGGAGGGCGTTCACCGCATGCTGCGCGACCTGATCGTCGAGGAGATGGGGCGGCTGCGGCCCGGCCTGCCGCCGCCCGACCCGGCGGCGCTCGCCGCCGACGCCTGGCTGAGCGAAAGCCCGGACGGCGGGCCGGCGCTGGGCGCCGACTCCCTGGAGCTGATGACGCTGGCCACCGCGGCGAGCGAGCTGTTCGCCCTGCGCGAGAGCGGGCTGGAGGACCTGCTGCTGGCGCGCCGGCGCCTGGGCGACTGGGTCGAACTGGTGCTGCGCGCCCGCGACCTGGCCGACACGAGGCTCACCTTCCGCACCTCCGGCAGCACCGGCGAGCCGAAGGCGTGCCGCCACGACCTGCGCCACCTGTTGACCGAGGTCGAGGCGCTGGACGCCCTGCTGCGTCCGGCGCGCGTGCTGGCGGCGGTGCCGGCGCATCACATCTACGGCTGCCTGTTCACCGTGCTGCTGCCCGCCGGGCGGGGCCTGCCGGTGCTGGAGCTTCGCGATCGCCCGCCGCCGACGGCGCTGTCCCAGGCGCGGGCGGGGGACATCGTCGTGGGCCATCCCGCATTCTGGCGGCTGGCGTTGCGCGGCGCGGAGAAGGTGGCGCCGGGCGTGACGGCCGTGACCTCGACCGCTCCCTGTCCGCGCGAGGTCTGGGACGGCCTGGCGGATCTGGGCATCGCCCGCATCGTGGAGGTCTACGGGTCCTCGGAGACCGCCGGCCTCGGCTGGCGCGAGGCGCCGGACGCGCCCTTCGTGCTGTTCGACCACTGGCAACGCGCCGGCGAGGGCATCGCCCGGCGGGACGGCGCGGCGCCCGCCGAGCCGCTGGCCTTGCCGGACGCGGCGCACTGGCTCGACGACCGCCGATTCCAGGTGCGGGGCCGACGCGACGGCGCCGTCCAGATCGGCGGCGTCAACGTCCATCCCGAACAGGTGCGCCGCGCGCTGCTGGAGCACCCGGCCGTGGCCGAGGCGGCGGTGCGGCCGATGTCGCCGGCCGAAGGCGGGCGCCTGAAGGCCTTTGTCGTGCCGCGCGACGCGGCGGCCGATCCGCGGGCGGTGCAGACGGAGGTGCTGGCCTGGGCCGACCGCCGCCTGACCGCGCCCGAACGGCCGCGCGCCATCGCCGTCGGCCGGGCGTTGCCGCGCAACCCCCTGGGCAAGCCGGCGGACTGGAGCGTGGAGGCATGAGGCCGAGTCCTGCCGCGACCGAGACGACCGCGCGCCGGATCGACCTGGGCGAGGAGGTCACGCCGCGCGGCCTGCACGACATCGCCCACGGCGCCGGCGAGGCCGTGCTGGGCCAGGCGGCGCGCCGGCGCATGGCCGAGGCGGCGACAGTGATCGACCGCATGGTGGCCGAGCGGCGGCGGGTCTATGGCGTCACCACCGGCTACGGCCCGCTGGCCGGGAGCTACGTGGCGCCGGAGAAGGGCGCGGCCCTGCAGCGCAATCTCGTCTACCACCTGGCCAGCGGCGTCGGCGACCCGTTGCCGGCACCGCAGGCGCGCGCCGTCATGGCCGCGCGGGTCGCCAGCCTGGCGCGCGGCTACTCCGGCGTGGCGCCGGAGCTGGCGGAGACGCTGCTGGCGATGCTGAGCGCCGGAGTCACCCCGGCGGTGCCGGAAATGGGAACCGTGGGCGCGAGCGGCGACCTGACCCCGCTGGCGCATGTCGCCCTCTGCGTCATGGGCGAGGGCGAGGCGCTCGATTCCGACGGCCGTCGCCGCCCGGCCGGCCCGGCGCTGCGGGCGGCCGGCATCGCGCCGCGCGCCCTGGGACCCAAGGACGGCCTGGCGCTGGTCAACGGCACCGCCACGATGACCGGCATCGCCGCGCTCAACGCCGTCTCGGCGCGGCGGGCGCTGGACCTGGGCCTGCGGCTCGCGGCGCTCCAGGCCGAGGTGATGGGCGCCCACGCCGAGGCCTACGAGCCGGTGTTCGACCGCGCCCGGCCGCACCCGGGGCAGGCCTGGGCGCGGCAAAGGCTGGGCGCGCTGCTGGCCGACAGCGATCGGGTGCGGCCGGTCGAGTCGCCGCCGCCGGTGCTGCCCGCGGCCCTGGACGGCGGCACCCTGCCCGACCAGCCGCTGCCGCAGGACCCCTACACCCTGCGCTGCGTCCCGCAGGAGTTCGGCGCCGCCGCCGACGTCCTGGCCTTCCACGACCAGGTGGTCACGACGGAGCTCAACGCCGCGACGGACAATCCCCTGGTCGACCCGGCGCGGGGCACGGTGGCGCACGGCGGCAACTTCTACGGCCAGCACGTGGCCTACGCCAGCGACGCCCTGGCGCTGCCGCTGATCAAGCTGGCCGTGCATGCCGAGCGCGTGCTGGCGCGCCTGACCGATCCCCGGCGCAACGGCGGCCTGCCCGCCTTCCTGCAGCCGCGCGAGATCGGCCTGCAAAGCGGCTTCATGGGCGCCCAGGTGACGGCCACGGCGCTGGTGGCGGAGATGCGGACGCTGGCGGTGCCGGCTTCCATCCAGTCCATTGCGACCAACGCCGACAACCAGGACGTCGTCACCCTGGGCACCGTCGCCGCCCGACGCGCCCGCGACCTGCTGGCGCTGCTGTGGCGCATGCTGGCGATCCAGGCGATGGCGCTGGTGCAGGCGGCGGAGCTGCGCGGCCTGGGCCGGCCGGACGCGGGATTCGGCGCGGCGGCCGGGCTGCTGGCCGGGTCGGTGCGCGCCGAGGTGGCGCCGCTGAGCGACGACCGCCCGCTGAGCGGCGACATCGAGCGCCTGAGCACGGCCCTGGCCGCGCGCGACTGGGACTGACCGGCGCTCGAGCGACAGGCGCGCGCGCGCCGGCAAGCGCGCCCTTGCCCGCAAGGTCCGAATCCGGCAGGAAGGACGAAAGGTCCGCGTGCCGCCAGGGCGGCGCCGGGCGACGACAGGGCGCGGGGACGGGCACGCGGCGCCCCGCACGGCAAGGGGAGGCACGCCACCATGGCCAAGCAGGGCATTTCGCTGGACCGCAACCTCGCGATGGAGGCCGTGCGCGTGACCGAGCTGACCGCGCTCTCGGCCTCGCGGCTGATGGGGCGCGGCGACGAGAAGGCGGCCGACCAGGCGGCGGTCAACGCCATGCGCGATACGCTCAACGGCCTGGCGATCGAGGGCACCGTCGTCATCGGCGAGGGCGAGCGCGACGAGGCGCCGATGCTCTACATCGGCGAGAAGGTCGGCGCCGGCGGGCCGCCGGTGGACATCGCCCTCGACCCGCTGGAGGGCACGACGATCACGGCGAAGGGCGGCGCCAACGCGCTGGCGGTGATCGCCATGGGCGAGCAGGGCGGCTTCCTGAACGCGCCCGACGTCTACATGAACAAGATCGCCGTGGGCGGCGGCCTGCCCGATCGCGTGGTCGACCTGGACGCCGAGCCGGCGGAGAACCTGCGCGAGTTGGCCAAGGCCAAGGGCAGCGAGGTCGCCGACCTGGTGGTCTGCATCCTCGACCGGCCGCGCCACCACGAGCTGATCGCGAAGGTGCGCGAGGCCGGCGCGCGCATCATGCTGATCTCCGACGGCGACGTCTCCGGCGTCATCGCCACCAGCCGCTACAACGCCGGCGTCGATATCTACATGGGCATCGGCGGCGCGCCCGAGGGCGTGCTGGCGGCGGCGGCGCTGCGCTGCATCGGCGGGCAGATGCAGGGGCGCCTGGTGTTCCGCAACGACGACGAGCGCGCGCGGGCGCGGCGCTGGGGCATCACCGACTACGAGCGCAAGTACGACCTGGAGGAAATGGCCGGCGGCGACGTGATGTTCGCCGCCACCGGGGTCACCGACGGCGCCATGCTGCGGGGCGTGCGGCGCTTCGCCGGCGGGGCGCAGACGCATTCGATGGTGATGCGCTCCAAGACGGGCACGGTGCGCTTCATCCAAGCCGACCACAACTTCCAGCGCAAGCCCTGGGCGGACGGCACGGCGAGCTGACCCGTCATGTCGCTCGCGGCCCCGCAAGCCGGACGCGCCTGCTTCCTGGGCGTCGAGCGCTCCCTGGGCGGCAAGCGCTGGGAGGCGCGGCTGAGCGACGAGCGTCTGGCCCGCGCGCTGGCGCAGCGGCTCGACCTGCCGGACGTGGCGGCGCGCGTCCTGGCCGGGCGCGGGATCGGGCCGGACCAGGCGGAAGCCTATCTCAACCCCTCGCTGCGCAACGACCTGCCGGACCCCGCCGGGTTCCGCGACATGGAGGCCGCGGCGGAGCGCCTGGGCCGCGCGGTGCGCACGGGCGAGCCGCTGGCGGTGTTCGCCGACTACGACGTCGACGGCGCCACCTCGGCGGCGCTGCTGGATCGCTTCCTGCGCAGCCTGGGGGCCCGGCCGCGCATCTACATCCCCGACCGCACGGCCGAGGGCTACGGACCCAACGCCGAGGCGCTGGCGCGCCTGCGCGACGAGGGCCACGGCCTGGTGGTCTGCGTCGACTGCGGCACCACCGGCCACGCGCCGCTGGCCGCGGCGGCGGAGATGGGGCTGGAGGTCGTCGTCGTCGACCACCACGTGGCCGAGCCGAAGCTGCCGCCGGCGGCGGCCGTCGTGAACCCCAATCGCCTGGACGAGTCCGGCGCGTACGGTCAGCTCGCCGCCGTCGGCGTGACCTTCCTGCTGGTCGTCGCGGTCAACCGCGCGCTGCGCCGGGCGGGCTTCTTCGGCGAAGACCGGCCGGAGCCCGACCTGCGGCGCTGGCTGGACCTGGTGGCGCTGGGCACGGTCTGCGACGTGGTGCCGCTGACCGGCGTCAACCGCGCGCTGGTGGCGCGCGGGCTGGAGGTGCTGGCGCGGCGGGGGAACGCCGGCATCGCCGCGCTCTGCGACGTGGCCCGGCTGGACCAGAAGCCGACGCCGTTCCACCTGGGCTTCCTGCTGGGGCCGCGGGTGAATGCCGGCGGCCGCATCGGCCGGGCCGACCTGGGCGCGCGCCTGCTGGCCACCGACCTGCCGGGCGAGGCGGCGCGCATCGCCCAGGAGCTGGATCGCCTCAACACCGAGCGCAAGGAGCTGGAGGCCGCGGTCCTGGCCGAGGCCGAGGCCCAGGTGGCGGCCGAGGGCCCGCCCGACGATCTGGTCTTCGTCGCCGGCGAGGGCTGGCACCCCGGCGTCATCGGCATCGTCGCCAGCCGCCTGGTCGAGCGCCACGACCGCCCGGCCGTGGTGGTGGCGCTGGATGAGGACGGCCTTGGCAAGGGCTCCGGCCGCTCGGTCCCCGGCGTCGATCTGGGCGGCGCCGTGATCGCCGGCCGTCAGGCTGGTGTGCTGCGCGAGGGCGGCGGCCACCCCATGGCGGCCGGGCTGACGGTGGCGCGCGACGGCCTGGCCGAGGCCCGCGCCTTCCTGCGCGAGCGGATCGGCAAGGCCTTGCTGCTGAGCGGCTTCACTCCGGCGCTGGGCCTGGACGGGGCACTGCAACCCCGCGCCGCCACGCCGGCGCTGATGGAGGCGCTGGAGCGCCTGGGCCCTTACGGCGCCGGCAACGCCGAGCCGCGCTTCGCGGTCCCGGCGGCGACCATTCAGCGCGCCGAAGTCGTCGGGCGCGACCATGTGCGCTGTTTCGTGGGCGGCGCCGACGGCGGGCGCCTCAAGGCGATCGCCTTTCGCGCGGCGGACGGCCCGCTGGGCCAGGCGATGCTCCAGGCCGACGGCCGGCCGCTGCACCTGGCGGGCAGGCTGCGGCTCGACCTCTGGGGCGGGCGCGAGGGCGTGCAGTTGATCGTCGAGGATGCGGCGCCGGCGCGATAAGCGTTAAGCTGGCCTGCATGAAGGACCGGAACGCACGCCGCGGCGGCCTGGCCGCCTGTCTGCTCGCGCCGCTGCTGGCGACCGCGGCGGCGCCCGCGCGGGCGGAGCCCGTGGCGCTGGAGCTGGTGCTGGCGGTGGACGCCTCCTCCAGCGTGGACTTCGCCGAGTTCGACCTGCAGGCGCGGGGGCTGGCGGCGGCCTTCCGCGATCCGGCGGTGCACGACGCCCTGCGCTCGATCGGCGAGCCGGGCATCGCGGTGACCGTACTGCAATGGGCCGGGGCGCGGCGGCAGAAGCTGGCGGTGCCCTGGCGTCGGCTTGGCGACGCCGCCGACGCCGTGGCCCTGGCCGAGGCTCTGGCGGCGATGCCGCGCTACGTGGTGCGCGGCGGCACGGCCATCGGCGACGCCTTGAAGGTGGCCACCGAGGTGATCGAGACGAACGGCTTCGAGGGCCGGCGCCGGGTCATCGACGTCTCCGGCGACGGTCGCTCCAACATGGGCCGGCCGCCCGGCTATCTGCGCGCCGAGGCGGTGGCGCGGGGCATCACCATCAACGGGCTGGCGATCCTGAACGAGGAGGCCGGGGTCGACCGCTATTACCTGGACAACGTGATCGGCGGCGACGGCGCCTTCCTGATGACGGCCGCGAACTACCAGGATTTCGCCCAGGCGATTCGCCGCAAGCTGGTGCGGGAGATCTCCGGCAGCCCGATGGTCCAGCGCCAAGACCCCCGCCTGGCCGCCGGCCCGGCGCCGGCAGGCGGGCCGGGTGGCGCACCCTGAACGCGCGACAGGGACCGGCCGCGGCCGGCGAGGGTGCGCCGGGAGGCGGCCCACGCACGGGCCAGACCTCAATCATCGGTCCCCTCTTGCACTCCCGCCGCGTCTTCGTTATGTGAGGGCGCCGTAGCGCACCGCAGCGTCCCCATCGTCTAGTGGTTTAGGACTCCGCTCTTTCAAGGCGGCAACGCGGGTTCGAATCCCGCTGGGGACGCCATTCCTCCACGAAAGTGGGCACTTCCTCTGCATCGCTATCATCGCGCTGAATGTGCTCGGCGAGCGCCTCGCTTGGACCGCTGAGACGGACCTCGTCATCGCCGACCACGATGCGGCTGACGAAATGGCGGAGGTAGGCCTTCCGAAAGCCGGGGCTGCCGCCGGTATTACAACGCGAACGCCGCCACCAGGGGCGCGTGATAGCTTTCCGGACTGTTGTGGGCGCTGGCGAAGGCGACGAGTTCGTCGCCCAGGCTCTCGTTGTCGATGCGTACCTCGCGCAGCCGCGCCGCCAGCGCCCGCGAGGCCAGGAGGTGGTCCAGCATCGCCTTGTGGCCGGCGTGCAGCACCGTGAAGCGCCGCTCGGCGGGGACGCTGCCCTCCAGGCAGACGAGGCTGCGCATGGCCAGGGCGGCGTTGCCGGTGTCGTCCACGTCGGCGCGCAGCACCCGCAGCGGCATCTCGCGCTCCTCGGCATTGCAGTCGCCGCAGACGCATAGCAGGGCGTCGGGCTCCCGGTCGAAGATGTCCTCCACGGCCAGGCGCGTCTCGGTCGCCTGGCCGATCCGTTTCACCGTCGCCAGGAAGAACCCCTCGGCCCAGCCGGCCACGCTCTTCCAGGCGAAACTGTCCTCCTTCTGCCCCGCCACATGGGCGGCCAGCGGCGCGCGCAGGTGCAGGTTGAAGACGTGCAGGTGCCGGCCGTCGGGCAGGGCGACGGCGGCGTAGAGCACCGGCCGCTCCCAGCGCACCGGCGCGGCCTCCGCAACCGGCGGTCGGGGCGTGACGGGACGGTAGGACGGCGGCGGGATCAACTCGTGCCGGATGTCGCGATGGTCCGCGATGGCATGGCGGCTGAGGATGACCAGGTTGTGCTTGTCCGCCACCCCGTGGTCCGGCCCGGCGGGCGAGGTGGTCGCCACGCGATGAAAGCCTTCGTAGTCGGTGCCCGCGAGCAGCTCCGCCAGGGCGCGCAGCTCGCGCGGCCCGCCGCCGGCGGGCTTCTGGCCGTTGACCTCCTGCAGGCAGAGGACGTCGGCCTCCAGGCGCTCGAGCTGCGGGCGCAGCACCCGGATGCGCGCGGACAGCGGCGGGTCCGCGTCGGGGCGATCGTCCAGGTTCTCCAGGTTGAAAGTGGCGATGCGCAGCGGCATGGCCATGCGCGCCTCCCCTCTTCTCGCGCGGATGTGCTGGGCCGGGGACGGGCGTCAGCCGCCGATCTTGAACCGCAGGTGGTCCAGGCCGGCGCGGTAGATCGCCTGCAGCGCCGCCACCGCCTCGCTCTTGGACACGCCGTCGGGCTCGAAGGCGCTGGACCAGTGCAGCGTGCAGCTCGTCTCGTCGTCGGCGACCACCTGCAAAGTGGCTTGATAGTCGCGCACGGGCAGGGGACCGCTGACCAGGCTGTAGGTGTAGGCCATCGCCTCGTCGTCCGTGTCCTCCAGTCGCTCCACCACCAGGGTCTCGGCGCCGACGTCCAGCTTGCGCACCACCTGGGTTCCCTCGCGATCCTCTTCGCAATGCAACACGCCCGGATGCCAGTCGGCGATGGCCGTGAAGTCGCCGACGACCTCCCAGACCCGGCTTGCGGGGACATAGAGCTTGGCGGATTCGCTGACGCGGGTCATGGAAGCTCCTTGCGCTGTGATGGGGCGCGGTCAGACGGCCCGGACGCCGCCTTCCGGGCATATCTTTACCGAAAGGAAACCAAACGGCCATAGGGAGAGGCGTGGGCTGCGCGAATCGCCCGGGCGCCGCGGCGGCCCCGCCAGGCGCAGGAAGGCACGAGACCGCGAGGGGCAGGATGTACATTTCCCTGAACATGCTCGAACCGCTGCTGGCGCTTCTGGCCGGGATCGTGATCCTGGTGCAGCCCAGGCTGGCCCCGTACCTCATCGCCGTCTACCTGATCGTGGTCGGCATTCTGGGCCTGCTGCCCTACGTCTAGCGACGGCGCGCGACGCTCAGGGAGCCGCTTTCGGGATGCCGGCGGCCTCGGGCGGGCTCGTGTCTTCCTGGGTGTCGCGGATCGCCGTGGCGGTCAGCTTGACCTCGTCCACCGCCTTGTCGAAGAAGGTGTCCATCCGCCGCGCCATCTCCGGCGACAGGCGCACGAGCTTGGAGCGCGCGTCGGCGGGATTGTGCTCCTCGCGCACGAGCCCGCGACGGATGGCGGCGTCCAGGTACTTCCCAGCAGTGTGGGGACTCTTCACCGCCGTCATGGCGGCCAGCGCATCGGTCTTGCGCATGGCGCCGCCGGAGCGCCAAAGCGTGGTCAGCAGGTCCCAGTAGGCCGTCGAGTAGAACTCCTGGTCGCCTTCGAAGATGGTCAGCCAGTGCCGGCCGATCCGATCGATCATTTCCAGATAGGCGCGGCGCGTGCGCGGCGGGTAGCTCATGGCGGCGGCCTTGCGGGCAGATGTCAGCGAGATTGCATTCACAATTGCGTGTACGTGGCTGGCCCGGTCGGGTCAAGTCCCCGGTGAACCGCGCCGCATGACCGCTGTCCGCCGGACGATGTCGAGCATCCGCACATTTGATTGTAACTTTGCATGCATATATGATCGCTCTTATGGACGCGACGGGAAGGGCCGTCAACACCACCGGCAACGGGAGAGTGGATCCCATGACCCTCCGACCAGGACTGCGCATCCGACTGGCCGTGCCGATCCTCGCCGCCGCCCTTGCGGCCACGCTGCTGGCCTTCCCCGGGCCCGCCGCCGCCGGTGACCACGGTCGCCATGGTGACCACGACGCGTACAAGATCGGCAAGATTGTCGGCTCCCTGCTGCACTACGCCTACGGCGGCAAGTACCACCACAAGCCTTACCACGGCTACAAGGGCCATCATTACAAATCCAAGAAATATTACCACAAAAAACACAGCTATCACCACGAATCGCAACGCTATTATCACAAGAAATACTACAGCAAGCACCATCGCGGGCACGGCTACCATCGCGGCTACGGCCACCATCGCGGCTACGGCCACCATCGCGGATATCACGGCGGCTACCGCCACCGCTACGGACATGGCGGCGGGCATCATCCCTGACCGCCGACCCCAAAGCCCCTTTTCGCCTCATCATCGATGCCTCCCCACCTCGGAGGGTCGCCCCGGCGACTCTCCTTCTTTCTCGACCAAGGCGACACCGCGCGCCCTGATGACGGTTTAGCTGAACTAACGCATACTCTGAAAAATCGTCGTTTGTGACCTCTGCAAGGCAGGCGTATCTCTTGTGGCAAGAGGCTTGGCGGGCTTGAACGACCGTCAAGATAAACTTGAACCCAACAGGAGATCGCCATGAGCACGATCGAGATTGTCTCCTTTCCGAAGGCGGCGCGGGCGCCGGAGCCCGCGCAAAGCTGGCTGGCGGCGCGGCTGCATGCGGTGGGCGACGCGCTCGACCGGGCGGCGGCCCGACGCGCCCGGCGTCGGCTGCTGCGGCGGTCGGCGCTGGAACTGAACCGCCTGGACGACAAGACGCTGGAGGACATCGGCATCCCGCGCGGCCGGATTCACGAAATCGCGGACGCCAAGGTGGGTTCCGAGGCCCTCTGGCTCGCCGGCCCCCCACGGGCCTGAACCGCCGTGTCGTTCCCGTGGCCAGGACAGGAGAATTGAGCATGATCTGGAGCACGCATCCGCACATCCAGGCCTACGGCCGGCAGGCGGCGCGGCTGCGGTCGCGGGCCATCGGCCGGGCGGCGACGGCTTTGCTGTCAAGTCTCGGCCGGAGTTCGCCGCGGCCGCGGCCGCGTCGGCCGGCGGACCCCACGGACGCTCCGCCGCCGTCGCTGGCCGTGCCGGGGCGAGGCTGAGCATCCCAAGGCGTTGGCGCCGTCGTGAGGGCGCGTGAGCGGCGGCGGCGCCAACGGGCGGTTTCGTTTCGCGGCGGGGCGTCCTAGATTGTCGGTGGAGACAGCAGGGGACGCATCATGGCCGCTTACGACTACGACCTCTTCGTCATCGGCGCCGGTTCGGGCGGGGTGCGCGGGGCCCGCATGGCCGCCGCCACCGGCGCGCGCGTGGGCATCGCCGAGATGGACCGCTTCGGCGGGACCTGCGTCATCCGCGGCTGTGTCCCCAAGAAGCTGCTGGCCTACGCCGCGCACTTCCGCGAGGACTTCGAGGATGCGGCGGCTTATGGCTGGACGGTGGGCGAGCCGGCCTTCGACTGGCTGAGCCTGATCCACAACAAGGACCAGGAGATCGACCGCCTGGAGCGCATCTACCAGAAGCTGCTGGGCGACGCCGGGGTGGACGTTCATATCGGGCGCGCGCGGCTGATCGACGCGCACACCATCGCGCTGGACGAGGACCACCGGATCACGGCCGACAAGATCCTGATCGCCGTGGGCGGCCACGGCGTCGTCCCCGACATCCCCGGCCACGAACACGGCTTCACCTCGCGCGAGGCCTTCCACCTGACCGAGCTGCCCAGGCGCATCGTCGTGGTCGGCGGCGGCTACATCGCCGTGGAGTTCGCCGGCATCTTCAACGGCCTGGGTGCGCAGGTGATGCAGCTCTACCGTCGCGACCGCATCCTGCGCGGCTTCGACGACGACGTGCGCGACACGCTCAGCGAGGAGATCCGCAAGAAGGGTATCGACCTGCGCACCCACACCAATCCGGCGGCCATCGACAAGTGCCCGGACGGGCGGCTGATCGTGCGGCTGGAGGACGGCGACACCGTGGAAACCGACGCCGTCATGTTCGCCACCGGCCGCCGCCCCAACACGAACGGCCTGGGGCTGGAGCGCGCCGGGGTCAAGCTGGCCCACGACGGCGCCATCCTGGTGGACGCGTACAGCAAGACCTCGGTCGACAACATCTATGCCGTGGGCGACGTCACCAACCGCATCCAGCTCACCCCGGTCGCCATCGCCGAGGCGATGGCCTTCGTCGACACGGCGTTCCGCGGCGTGCCCCGCGCCATGGACCATACCAACGTGCCCTCGGCGGTATTCAGCCAGCCGCCGGTGGCCACCGTGGGGTTCACCGAGGCCGAGGCCGCGCGCGCCGGCCACCGCCTGGAGATCTACCGCGCCACCTTCCGGCCGATGAAGCACACCCTGACCGGCCGGGACGAGAAGACCATGATGAAGCTGGTGGTCGACCACGATACCCGGAAGGTGCTGGGCGTGCACATGGTGGGCCTGGACGCGCCGGAGATCATCCAGGGCATGGGCGTCGCCGTGAAGTGCGGGGCGACCAAGGAGGACTTCGACGCCACCGTCGGCATCCACCCAACCGCCGCGGAGGAGTTCGTCACCATGCGCACGCCGGTGAAGACGCCGGAAAAGGCCGCGGCGGAGTAGCGCAACCCGCCTTCGCGGCGGGCCACGGTCGACAGGCAGGATGACGCAAGCCAGGAGAAGGGAGCGCAGTTCATGCGGACATGGGTTTTTGCGATGCTGACGGCGATGGCGCCGCTGGCGGCGCCGGCGACGGCGCAGGCGGCGAGCCAGGACGGCAACTTCGCGCTGGAGGGCGTCGGCGCCGCGCCGTGCAGCGCCTTCGTCCAGGCGGCGGAGGAGAAGTCGAACATGTTCTGGAACATGGGCGGCTGGATCGACGGCTTCCTGACCGGCTACAACGCCTATGTCGACGACACCTTCGACGTGACCTCCTTCGCGCCGAGCCAATCCACCGACCTGATCGCCAACTTCCTGAGCCGGCACTGCCAGGAGAACCCCGACCATCGCCTGGGCATGGTGATGAAGAGCCTGGTCGAGCGGCTGCACGACATCCGCCTTTCCCGCGGTTCGGAGGTCGTGGACGTCGAGGTCGGCGGCGAGACCTATCCGGTTTACGAGGACGTGATGCGCCGCGCGCAGGAGAGGTTGAAGGCGAAGGGTCATTACAACGGCGCCCTCGACGGCAAGTTCGGGCCCAACACCCAGGCGGCGCTCAAGGCCTTCCAGCAGGCGCAGGGATTGCCGCAGAGCGGTGCGCCCGACCAGCCGACGCTGCTGCAGCTCCTGCTGAACTGAGGCGGCGAAAGCCGCCGCGCGAGCGCCGGGCGCGCAAGGTTCCCCTGGAATCGCGCCGCCGGGACGGCTACAACTCTCGGCCAGGAACGAGACGCCAACCGAACACGCCACGACACACGAGACGACAAGGACGATGGACATGAGCGCGACGGCGAGCCACCAGGCCTGGCGCCCCGAGAGCTGGCGCGACAAGCCGATCCGGCAGGTGCCGAGCTATCCCGACCCCGACGCCCTGCGGCAGGTGGAGCAGGAGCTGGGGAAGTTCCCGCCGCTGGTCTTCGCCGGCGAGGCGCGCCAGCTCAAGGCGGACCTGGCGCAGGTGGCGGAGGGCAGGGCCTTCCTGCTGCAGGGCGGCGACTGCGCGGAGAGCTTCGCCGAGTTCAACGCCAACAACATCCGCGACACCTTCAAGGTGCTGTTGCAGATGGCCGTGGTGTTGACCTTCGGCGCCGGCTGCCCGGTGGTGAAGGTGGGGCGCATGGCCGGGCAGTTCGCCAAGCCGCGCTCCAGCGACACCGAGACGCAGAACGGCGTCGAACTCCCGGCCTACCGCGGCGACATCATCAACGCCATCGAGTTCGACGAGGCGGCGCGCACGCCCGATCCGCGGCGCATGCTCCGCGCCTACAACCAGGCGGCGGCGACGCTGAACCTGCTGCGCGCCTTCGCCCAGGGCGGCCTGGCCGACCTGCACAAGGTGCATCGCTGGAACCTGGAGTTCGTCTCCGGGAGCCCGCAGGGCGAGCGCTACGAGGAGCTGGCCAGCCGCATCGACGAGGCGCTGGCGTTCATGGACGCCTGCGGAATCAACTCCGGCTCGGTGCCGCAGATGCACGAGACCGACTTCTACACCAGCCACGAGGCCCTGCTGCTGAACTACGAGGAGGCGTTCACCCGTGTCGACAGCCTGACCGGCGACTGGTACGACACCTCCGCGCATTTCCTGTGGATCGGCGATCGCACGCGCGACATCGACGAGGCGCACGTCGAGTTCCTGCGCGGCGTCAACAACCCGATCGGCCTGAAGTGCGGGCCGAAACTGGAGCCCGACGCCCTGCTGCGGCTGATCGAGACGCTCAACCCGGACAACGAGCCGGGCCGCCTGACGCTGATCAGCCGCATGGGCGCCGACCAGATCGGCGACCACCTGCCCAGGCTGATCCGCGCGGTGGAGGGCGCCGGCCACAAGGTCGTGTGGTCCTGCGACCCGATGCACGGCAACACCCACAAGGCCAGCAGCGGCTTCAAGACCCGCGCCTTCGACCGCATCCTCTCCGAGGTGACGCAGTTCTTCGCCATCCATCGCGCGGAGGGCAGCTATCCCGGCGGGGTCCACTTCGAGATGACCGGACAGGACGTCACCGAGTGCCTGGGCGGGGCGCAGGCGATCAGCGAGGAGCGCCTGGGCGACCGCTATCACACCTACTGCGACCCGCGCCTGAACGCCAACCAGGCGCTGGAGCTGGCCTTCCTGACGGCGCAGGAGCTGAAGGCCGGGCGCCAGGGAGCGGGCGCGAACGCCGGCGTCGCCGCGGCCGAGTAGGCAGGCGGGGCGGCGTCGTGCCCGAGGAAACGAAAGCCGGGGCGCGCCGACAGGCCTGGCGGTATGACGGCCCGGCCCGCGGCTGGCCGCGCGACGAAGCCGACATCGCCGCCTGGACCGACGTCTATTTCCGGCGCACCAAGGAAGTGGTCGGCCGCTTCGGGGATGTGTCGGTCACCTACGCGCTGTTCATGCGCCGCCCGGTCGTCTCGGCGCCCCGCCTCGCCATCGAGTGGCTGCAGGGCGTGGCCGCGGCGCGCGGCTTCCAGGTGGAAATCGACCTGCGCCGGCCGGAGGGCAAGTGGGTCGGCGCCGGCGAGCCCATCATGTATGTGACCGGGCCGCTGCACGAACTGGTGGACCTGGAGACGATCTTCCTGGGCAAGCTGGGGCCGCCCTGCGTCGCGGCCTACAACGCCTACACCATGTGCAGCGACCTGCCGAAGGTCGCCTTCCTGGCGATGGACGCGCGGCACTGCGCCGGCTCGGAGATGGCGGAGTTGATGGCCTACGCCGCCTCGGTCGGTTCCGAGAAGGCGAAGCGCAAGGCCGGCGCGGTCGGCTTCATCGGCAACGCGACCGACGCCACCGCCCACTACTTCGGCCAGACCGGCGGCAAGGGCACGATGCCGCACGCGCTGATCGGCTATGCCGGCTCGACGCTGCGGGCGGCGGAGATGTTCGCGGAGATCTACCCGGATGCGCCGCTGACGGTGCTGGTCGACTACTACGGCCAGGAGGTGAGCGACAGCCTGGCGGTCTGTCGCGCCTTTCCGGACAAGGCCGCGCGCGGCGAGATCGCGGTGCGCCTGGACATCGCCGGCAGCCGCTTCATGGAGGGGCTGGAGCCCTCGAAGTCCTACGCGGTGCTGGAGCGCAACGCGCCCTACGCGATTCGCGGCTACCGCACCGAGGACGAACTGCGCTACCTGGTGGGCGGCGGCACCTCGGCGGCGGCCATCTGGGCCATGCGGGAGGCCCTGGATCAAGCCGGCTTCCCGAAGACGAAAATCGTCGCCTCCAGTGGCTTCGGCCCCCTGAAGTGCAAGGTCATGGCCGTCGCCGATGCCCCGATCGACGTCGTCGGCACCGGGAGCTACCTGCCCGAGAAGTGGACGGAGACCTATGCCACCGCCGATGTCGTCGAATACGACGGCAAGCCCAGCGTCAAGGTGGGCCGCGAATTCCTGCTGCGGAAAAGAGACCAGCGGTAATCACTTTTGACCCGTCGTCCCGTGCGCACCGCAGCACGCAGTGATGCGGTGCAGACGCGGGACCTCGTGCCACATGGCGACCAGATCCCGGATGCGATGCAGCACGCCAGTGCTGCATCGCATCCGGGATGACGGGTCAACACAAACCGCCGCTGGTATGAGACTTGGTCGGCCCCGAACGCAGTAGAGTTCGGTTTTGGCTCGGGCGCCGGCCCGTCACACGCCGAAGCCGCGTTCCGTGCGCAGTTGGCAGGGGTTGCCGTCGGGGTCGAAGAAGTTGGCGACCGAGCCCCAGGGATGGTCGACGCGCTCGACGGCGACCCCCTTGCGCTTCAACTCGGCGATTGCGGCTTCCAGGTCGACCACGTTGAAGCGCAAGCGCGCCTGGGTGTCGGCGATGGTCTTGCCCCCCGTCCTGGCCCAGCCGCCGCCCTCGATCATCAGGTAGGCGCCGGAGAACTCGAAGCCGGTGAGCATCGAGTCCGCGCGGTCGAGCTGGAACGCGACCGGCAGCTCCAGCACGTCGCGGTAGAAGGCGACGCAGGCGGCGTAGTGCTCGGTGAAGAGGATGATGCCGGTGCGCGCGTAGTCCATCCCTCGACCTCCCGTGCGGGCCATGCAAGCGCCTCGTCAGGGGCGGGCACACGAGCGGCCCGCGCAAGCTCGCGCCCGGCGGCCACCCGCCTCCCAAGACGGACATGTCGTCTACGCTGGTCCGCGGGAACCGGTCAGTCCATCAAGAAGAACCCGGCCGCGCGGGGCGGCCGGGTTGGTGATCGGCGGGTGGCCGAGGTCGGCCCTAATGCCGTCGGCGTCAGTTCGCGGCGGCGCGGGCCTTCTCCAGCCACTTGTTGACCTTATCCTGATTGTTCTTGATCCACTCGCTGGCGTGGCGCTCCAGGTCCTCGGAATCATCCTCGCCCTCGTTCATCTTGGCGTTCTGGGCGTAGATGTCGCCGATCGGGATGCTTGCGACCTCCAGCAGCCTGGCCGCGGCCGGGTTGTTCTCCAGGAAGTCGTTGTTGGCCACGGGGCGGATGTCGTTCGCCGGCCAGCCCAGGTTGCAGGGGTCTACCACGCAGCCCTCGACGCCTTCCAGCACGGTGGCGTCCTCAAGGTGCTCCTGGTCCTCGGGCAGGTCGGCGTGGTCGACGGTGATCCAGACCACGTCCTTGCCCGGCTCCAGCAGGCCGACCGTCCAATTCGGCGTCCAGGTGTAGAAGAAGATGGACTCGCCGTTCTTGTAGCGGCCCAGCGCGTCGGCCATCGAGGCGGAGTAGCCGGCCTTGATCGGATCGACATGGTCGCGAAGGTTGTAGGCATCCATGTGATGCTCGATGACCTTCTCGCAGCCCCAGCCCGGCGGGCAGGCGACCATGTCGGCCTTGCCGTCGCCGTCCTTGTCGAAGGCTTCCTTCACGTCGTCGCGCTTGAAGTCCTCGATGCTGGTGATGTTCAGCTCCTCGGCGGTCTTCTTGTCGACGAGATAGCCCTGCAGCGCGCCGCCCTTGGCGACGTAGCCGATCTTCCGGGCGCCCGGCTTGAAGGCGTCCTCATAGGTGTTGTGCAGCGGGAACCAGCCGTTCACCCAGAAGTCCATGTCGCCCTGGCCGACCGACTGGTAGAAGGGCGGGTTGTCCAGGGTCGTGATGCGCCGAATGTCGTAGCCGAGCTCTTCCATCAACTGCCGGTACACCTCGGCCTGGAACCAGCCGGTGTCCCAGGTCGCGCGCGCCATCTTGACGTCGACGCCCGCCCCGGGCTCCTCGGCGGCCTGCGCCGCCATCGGCGCGGCGAGCAGCGCGGCGGTCGCCGCGCCGGCCAGCAAACCTTTCCATGTTGAAAGCACTCGCATGTCTTGCCTCCCGTTTTGTGTCTTCAAGCTCGCCGCCCGACGGCCTCTCGCCCGCGCGGGCGGCACCTTCCTGGGCCCGGCGCTTGCGGCCGGGCGCCCAAGCACGTACGTCCCTCAGCCCGCCTTCTTCTCGGCCCCGCCGGTGGGCGCCTGCGCCTCGCCGCCGGAGATGTTGAAGAAGGATTTGAGGGTCTGCCACAGTGAGCGCTTCGGCCCGGTGTGATAGGTGCCGAGCGCCTGGGTGATACGGTCCAGGATGATGGCCAGCAGCACGATGCCCACGCCGCCCTCGGTGGCCGCGCCGACATCCAGGCGCCCCAGCCCGGTGTAGACCGTCAGGCCCAGTCCGCCGGCGCCGATCAGCGCGGCGATCACCGCCATCGACAGCGCCAGCATCAGGGTCTGGTTCAGTCCGGCCATGATGGTGCGCAGCGCCAGCGGCACCTGCACCTCCCACAGCACCTGGCGCGGCGTCGAGCCGAAGGCGTAGGCCGCCTCCACCAGCTCCGCCTGCACCTGGCGGATGCCCAGGTTGGTGAGGCGGATGATCGGCGGCAGGGCGAAGATGATCGTCGCGATGACGCCGGGCACCATGCCCACGCCGAACAGCATCACGATCGGCACCAGATACACGAAGGGCGGGATCGTCTGCATGATGTCCAGCACCGGGCGAAGGCCCGTGGCGAAGCGGTCGCTGCGCGCGGCGGCGATGCCCAGCGGCACGCCCACGACGGCGCAGAACAGCACCGCCGTGACGATCATCGCCAGGGTGGTCATGGTCTCCGGCCACACCTTGATGAGATCGAGGAAGATCAGCGCGATGAAGCTGAAGATGGCGACCCCGCGCCCCGCGGTGCGCCAGGCGACCAGCGTGACGACCACGAGAAAGACCAGCATCGGCACCGCGTTGAGGAAGCCGTCCAGACCGTTGAGCACCTGATCGACCGGCCACTGGATGGCCTGGAAGAAGGGCCGCGCGACGGGCACCAGCCAGTCCTTGACCACGATCTCGACCCAGGTGTCGAAGGGGATCGTGAAGAGATCCGATGGTTGAGCCATTGGCTCGCCTCCCATGTTCCCGGTGGGCTAGGCCTGCGCGGCGGCCTTGGTGTCGGCGCCCTGCGCGGCCTGCTGTGTCGTGGCGGCTTTGGCCGCCTGCTTCTCCGACGGCATCTCCTCGTCAGGCGTCAGCATCGCGAAGACCTGCAGGGGATCGACGACACCGACGAACTTGCCGTCTTTGTCCTTCACCGCGATGGGCAGGCCGGTGCTGCACTGTTCGTACACCTGATAGATAAAGGTGTCGGGTCCGGTGGTGGGGTATTCCTCGTGGAGGATGCCCTTGAGGTCCTTCTCCCCGCGCAGCGCGGCCCGCGCCGCGTCGTTGTAGGTCACCACGCCGGCGATCGCCCCGTCGTTGAGGACGTAGAGCCCATGACGCTTCAGCTCGTCCATGCGGTCCAGCGAGCTTTGCGGCGTGTCCTTGGCAATGTCGAGCGCGTTGGGCTCGACCATGACGTACTCGGTGTCGAAGACGCGGCCGCGGTCGATGTCCTGGCAAAACGCCGCGACATAGTCGTCGGCCGGATCGGCGACGATATCCTGCGGCGTGCCGACCTGGACGAACTGGCCTTCCTTCATGATGGCGATGCGGTCGCCCAGGATCAGCGCCTCGTTGAGGTCGTGGGTGATGAAGACGATGGTCTTGTGCACCTCGCGCTGGAGCTGCAGCAGTTCTTCCTGCATGTCCTTCCGGATCAGCGGGTCGAGCGCGCTGAAGGGCTCGTCCATCAGCAGGATCTCCGGGTCCACCGCCAGCCCGCGGGCCAGGCCCACGCGCTGCTGCATGCCGCCGGACAGCGCGCTGGGCGGCCGGTCGGCCCACGGCGCCAGGCCCACCTGTTCCAAGGCCTTCAGCCCGCGCTTGCGCCGCTCCTCCTCGTCGACGCCCTGGACCTTCAGGCCGTACTCGGCGTTCTCGGCCACGGTCTTGTGCGGGAACAGCGCGAAGTGCTGGAACACCATGGCCATCTTGCGCAGGCGGATGTCCCGCACCTTTTCCATTTCGGCGCCGGTGATCTCTTCCCCGTCGATATAGATCTCGCCGCTGGTCGGATCGATCAGACGGTTCAGCATGCGGATCAAGGTGGACTTGCCCGAGCCGGACAGCCCCATGACCACGAAGATTTCACCCTGGTTGACCGTGAAGTTCGTGTCCTGGACGCCGATCGTCAGGCCGGTTTCCTTCAGGATCTCGTCCTTCGACTTGCCCTGTTTCAGCAAGTCGAAAGCCCGCTCGGGCTCTGGACCGAAGATTTTGAAGACATTCTTGCAAACGAGCTTTTCGTTGGCCATCGAGCCGTGAGCCCCCTATTCCCATGCACCCGCGGTGACGGCGGGCCGTTACCGTCGCGCTTCCGTTCGGGTCTCGTATCTTCGGCGCCGCGCGCCCTCGCAGTTCCCCCGCAGTTAGGCGTTTCCACCGCCCCATGTCAAGGCAGCGTCACTCGGATGCGAAATATGGTCACAATATAACGTGAAGATCGTCCTGCTGCTCCGGATGCCGGCGTCATGCGGATACAATAGGTGGTCAGGCACATTTCAAAATCCGGACGGCAATCGTCGAATTCGTCCATGAGATATTAATAGGTAGAAATTTCTGAATCCGCAGTTTTCCGAAAGTGGATATTCAAGTCGGGACGTCCGTGGCGGCGAAGCCGCTCTTTCGATGCCAAATGCGCAGGCCGCCGCCGGAGGTGGGCGGCGGTTGGCCGGCCTTGTGTTCTTGCCCGCGCGCCATGCGGCTTCGTAGGATGCCGTCCAACCAGTCCAAGGCGCACGCCATCATGCCGTCTTTTTCGTTGATCCATTGTCTCGCAAGGGCCGCGATTCTCGGCCTGACGCTGCTCCTGGTCGCCGCGCCGGCCGAGGCCCGGGCGGCGGAGCGGGACGGCGATCCACTGGTGGCCGAGATCCAGGCTGGCCTGAAGGAACTGGGCTACGAAGTCGGCAAGGTGGATGGTCTCCCCGGACCGAATACGCGCAGCGCCATCTCCGCGTTCCAAACGAATCGCGACCTGCCGGTGACCGGCGAGGCGAGCGCCAAGCTGGCCCAACGCATCGAGCGGGTGCTGTTCCAGCGCTCCGAGGCCGCTGAACGGATGTGGCGCCAGGCCGGGCTGTACATTCGCGCTCTGGGCTATGAGCCGGGCGAGGGCGGCTTCGACACGCCACAGGCGCGCGCGGCTCTGGCAGCCTTCGCCCGCGACCATCCGGAGGTGACGGAGAGCCGATTCGATCGGACGCTGAGCGAGCTGATCGCACGCCGCGCGCGCGAGGTGCCGCGGGCGCGAATATACCTCTGTCACCATTACATGCGCGAGAAGGCCTATTCCCTGGCGCTGCCGTGGTGTCGGCGGGCGGCGGCGGTTCCGGATGTCGACGCTCGGTACTACGTCGGCTGGATGTACTACTACGGCCGCGGCGCCGAGCAGTCCTACACGCGGGCCTTCCGCTGGTATCAGGCGGCCGCCGAGGCCGGGCACGAGAAGGCGCAGATCTACCTCGGCCTGATGTACCGCCGCGGCCAGGGCGTGGAAAAGGACCCGGATGCCGCCATGCACTGGTACGAGCAGGCCGTCCAGGACACGCGGTAAGGGCGCGGGTCGGGGCCTCGGGCGGCCAGCGTCAGTCGCCCAGCATCGGCATGTTCAGCCCGAACTCCCGCGCGCAGGCCTTGGCCTCGTCGTAACCGGCGTCGGCATGGCGCATCACGCCGGTGGCCGGATCGTTGGTCAGCACGCGCTCCAGCCGCCGCGCCGCGGCCTCCGTGCCGTCGCAGACCACGACCATGCCGGCATGCTGGCTGAATCCCATGCCGACGCCCCCGCCGTGGTGCAGGGAGACCCAGGTGGCGCCGCTGGCGGTGTTGAGCAGGGCGTTCAGCAGCGGCCAGTCGCTGACCGCGTCGGAGCCGTCCAGCATGCCCTCGGTCTCGCGGTTGGGGCTGGCGACCGAACCGCTGTCCAGGTGGTCGCGGCCGATCACGATCGGCGCCTTCACCTCGCCGCGCGCGACCATCTCGTTGAAGGCGAGGCCGAGCCTGGCGCGCTCGCCCAGGCCGACCCAGCAGATGCGCGAGGGCAGGCCCTGGAACTGGATGCGCTCGCGCGCCATGTCGAGCCAGGTGTGCAGATGCGCGTCGTCGGGGATCAGTTCCTTCACCCTGGCGTCGGTGCGATAGATGTCCGCCGCCTCGCCCGAGAGCGCCGCCCAGCGGAAGGGGCCGATGCCGCGGCAGAACAGCGGCCGGATGTAGGCCGGCACGAAGCCCGGGAAGTCGAAGGCGTTCTCGACGCCCATCTCCAGCGCCATCTGCCGGATGTTGTTGCCGTAATCCAGGACCGGGACGCCCTGCGCCTGAAAGTCCAGCATGGCCCGGACCTGCACGGCCATCGACTGCTTGGCGGCCTGGACCACGCTGTCGGGGTCGCGGTCCTGCGCCCGCTCCCAATCGTCCAGCGTCCAGCCGGCCGGCAGATAGCCGTGCAGCGGGTCGTGCGCCGAGGTCTGGTCGGTCACCACGTCCGGGTGGACGCCGCGGCGCAGCAGCTCCGGATAGACCTCCGCCGCATTGCCGGCAAGGCCGACGGAGATCGCCTCGCCGGCCCGCGTGGCCTGGCCGATCATCTCCAGCGCCTCGTCCAACGTCTCGGCCTTGCGGTCCAGGTAGCCGGTCGCCAGCCTTCGCTCGATGCGGCTGGGCCGGCACTCCACCGCCAGCAGGCAGGCGCCGGCCATGGTCGCCGCCAGCGGCTGCGCGCCGCCCATGCCGCCCAGCCCGGCGGTCAGGATCCAGCGGCCCGTCAGCTTGCCGTCGAAGTGCTTGCGGCCGACCGCGCCGAAGGTCTCGTAGGTGCCCTGGATGATGCCCTGGCTGCCGATGTAGATCCAGGAGCCGGCCGTCATCTGGCCGTACATCATCAGGCCGAGCTTATCCAGCTTGTTGAAGTGGTCCCAGTCGGCCCAGTGCGGCACCAGGTTGGAGTTGGCGATCAGCACCCGCGGCGCGTCGGCGTGGGTGCGGAAGACGCCGACGGGCTTGCCGGACTGCACCAGCAGCGTCTCGTCCTCCTCGAGAGCACGCAGGCAGTCGACGATGCGGTCGTAGCAGGTCCAGTTGCGCGCGGCGCGGCCGATGCCGCCGTAGACCACCAGCTCTTCCGGCTTCTCGGCGACCTCCGGATCGAGGTTGTTCATCAGCATCCGCAGCGGCGCCTCGGTCAGCCAGGACTTGCAGGAAAGCTCGGTGCCGCGCGGTGCCTGGATCTTGCGGGCGTTGTCCAGGCGGTCCCGCGCCGCCGCTTGCTGTTGGTCCGACATGCTGCGCCTCCCCGCGCTGCTCGCGTCGCCTTATCGGGCCGACTTTCGTACAGCCGCCCGCGCGGCGCAAGCGGACTCGGCCGTCCTTGACGTTGACCTGCATCAAGTAAGTTCGCGGCGCACGAGGCTAGCCTCCCCCTCGGAGATCGGAATCATACGATTTTGGACAGCGCTGCATGACCATGGCGAAGGCATGCGAGAAGACGCCCGCGCGCCGCCTTTCCTGGACGCCGATCCATCTCCGCGGTCGGCAGATTGGCACACTGGCCAGCATGGGGAGCGGCTATGTTTTCTACGCGCGGCTACCGGCCCTGAGGGCGTTCGACGGCTGCCATTTCGCCGATCGGGACGAAGCCGAGGCGGTGGTGCTGCGCGCGGCCCGCCGCCTTGCGGCGCACGGTTCCGAGGAAGAGGAGCGCGCCGCGTCTTGACCCGACCGCTCGTCACAGCCGCCGCGGCGGCGCTTGGTCTCGTCCTGGCGGCCCCGGCCGCCGCGCAGGAGTCGGTGGAGGCGGGCCGTCGCCTGGCCGAGCGCTGGTGCGGCGCCTGCCACATGCTGCCAGGGGAATCGCGGGCCAGCGACGCGGCGCCGCCGCTGGCGGGCGTCGTCGCCGGACGCGAGGTCAGCCGCGGCGCCCTGGAAGCTTGGCTCTCGACGCCGCATCCGGCGATGCCGGACATGAACCTGACGCGGGCGGAGATCGACGCCCTGATCGCCTATCTGCGCGCCGTGAACCCGTAGGGCGAAAGCAACATACCACGCATCCGGCCGCGACCGTCCGAGCCGAAGGAGGGTTGGAGATGACACAGCAGGCGGATGAGACGACGCTGACGGCGACGCTGCCGAACCTGACGATCGCGATCCGGCACCGCGACGAGGGCGCGGCCGGCGAGATGGTGAGCATCCAGATGCGTGCGGTACCGAATGCGCAGGCGGTTCTGCCGGCGTTGACGGCGGCCATGCCCTGGGCGCTGGCCAGCGCCGGGCCCTGGCCGGCAAATCCGCTCGCCTGGTGGCTGGCGGCGGCGGAATCGATGTGGCGATCCTGGCCGTGGGCCCTGCCGGTGCCCGGCGTGTCCTGGCCGGAGCGTTGTCCGTGAAATTACACCAGGCGCGCGCAATATCGAACTCTGTGCGTCGGATTTGATCTCCCTCAAGGCTGGCATCCCCTGCGAGCGGTCATAATGGCGGACCAAAGGATGCACCGCAACAAAATACGGTCCCAGAGGAGAGGCATCAATGTCGACGCAGAGCAAGACCGCGTCGGGAGACGCGGCCAATAAGGCTTTTGAAATGTTCACGCGGAACTTCGGCTCGAACATGGACAGCCTGATGAAGGCGAATGCCCAGGCTGGCCAGGTCTGGATGGAAAACTGTTCCAAGATCAGCCGGGAGCTGATGGACTTCGCCAACGACCGCTGGTCGCAGGACGTCGAGACGTTCCGGAAGCTCAGCGAGTGCCGGGACCCCTTCCAGGCGTTCCAGGTTCAGGCCGAGTGCGTGCAGCACATGATGCGCCAGTACATGGACGAGGCAGCGAAGCTGACCGACATGGCGACGGACGCGGGCGTGTCGTGCTTCAAGTCGATCGACCAGGGCGTCCGCGAGGCCACCGTCGCCGAGTCCTCGGAGAAGAAGGCGGCCTGATGCGCCGCTGGTTCCCTGTTCTCGCCATCCAGGCCGCTGCGTGGCTGCGCGCGGCGGCCCTTTTTCGTCTGGCTTGATTCACCGTCGCGCGGCGGCCGGACGGGCGCCTACTGGTTCATCATCTCGAAGAACTCGGCGTTGTTCTTGGTCTTGCGCAGCTTGTCGACCAGGAACTCCATGGCGTCGATCGAGCCCATGGGCTGCAGGATGCGGCGCAGCACGATCATCTTGTTCAGCCGGTTCTCGTCGACCAGCAGCTCCTCGCGGCGGGTGCCGGACGGGCCGACGTTGATGGCCGGGAAGACGCGCTTGTCGGCCAGCTTGCGGTCCAGGACGATCTCGCAGTTGCCGGTGCCCTTGAACTCCTCGAAGATGACCTCGTCCATGCGGCTGCCGGTGTCCACCAGCGCGGTGCCGATGATGGTCAGCGAGCCCCCTTCCTCGATGTTGCGCGCCGCGCCGAAGAAGCGCTTCGGGCGCTGCAGCGCGTTGGCGTCCACGCCGCCGGTCAGCACCTTGCCCGAGGAGGGGACGACGGTGTTGTAGGCGCGTCCCAGACGGGTGATCGAGTCCAGCAGGATGACCACGTCCTTCTTCGCCTCGACCAGGCGGCGGGCCTTCTGCAGCACCATCTCGGTCACTTGGACGTGGCGCTGCGCCGGCTCGTCGAAGGTGGAGGAGACCACCTCGCCCTTGACCGATCGCGCCATGTCGGTGACCTCCTCCGGGCGCTCGTCGATCAGCAGCACGATCAGGTAGCAATCCGGGTGATTCGTCTCGATCGCGCGGGCGAGGTTCTGCAGGATCATCGTCTTGCCGGCGCGCGGCGGCGAGACGATCAGCGCGCGCTGGCCCTTGCCCAGCGGGCTGACCAAGTCGATCACCCGGTTGGTGATGTCCTTCTGCCCCGTCATCTCGATCTCCAGCTTCTCGTGGGGATAGAGCGGGGTCAGGTTGTCGAAGTTGATGCGGTGGCGCAGCGTCTCCGGCGCGTCGAAGTTGACCCGGTTGACCTTCAACAGCGCGAAGTAGCGCTCGCCCTTGTTGGGCGAGCGGATCTCGCCCTCGACGGTGTCGCCCGTGCGCAGACCGAATCGGCGGATCTGGGATGGGCTGACGTAGATGTCGTCGGGTCCGGGAAGATAGTTCGCCTCCGGCGAACGCAGGAATCCGAAGCCGTCCTGCATAATCTCCAGCACGCCCAGGCCATAGATCGAGATGTCCTGCTGGGCGAGCTTTTCGAGAATCGCGAACATCATCTCCTGCTTGCGCAGGGCGCTTGCGTTCTCGATGTCGAGCTCTTCGGCGTAGGCGAGGAGATCGGCCGGCGATTTGGCCTTGAGGTCTTGCAGATTCATGAGCCTGAGTGCAACGGAACCGTAGTGGATCAGTCGGGAGCCACGGACGATCGTGGCGGTGGGAGCGAGGTTGCCGGAGGTCGGGACGGTTGCCCTGCAACGAGTGTGACCGAAGAAGGCCGTCCGAGGCAAGTGTTTCCCGGCGGCAAGTGCGTGTCGCCGTCGCGCCGCCACGCGGCGGGTCTGGTGATGCAGCTCGACGCGGTCATGCGCCGCCAGGCGCCTGGCGCGGCCATGACAACGGAATCAACATCGTTACGATCCGAGTCCGAGCCGCCTGGTCATGCGGCGGCCCGCCACGCCCCGCGCGGCCCGGCGCCGGCCGACGTGCGGGTCGAACCAGGCGGCGCGGCTCGCCAGGTGCCGGACCCTGGCTTCTGCCAGCCGGTGCCGATGCCGGGAGTCCCGTCCTGTCGCACGTGAATGCGCGCGGCGCGTGCTCGGTGACGCGCTTTTAAGACGACAATGCGACTCTTGCTTTGCACGGAAAAGATGTTTAGATTACTCTCGAAAGCATGGGGATCGAAGTTGTCGATTGCCATGCAAAATACACAAACTGGACTTTGGATCGGCAAGCCGACGGGTTGTTCCGGATCGGCGTGAGACAAGGCGCCGGGCATCCTGTCGCGGACGGGAGCGCGGTCGCGAGAGACCAGGATCGACGGCGGTCAGGCGTTCATCGTTACCCCTCATCCCCCGAACCCCGCCTGGACCCTGACGGCCGAAATGGCGTCGCCCTGACCCCCACCAGGGCGGCGCCTTTTTCATTCGACATCGACGAAGGGCGGGACAGCATCGTCACTCCTGGTCGGGGGGAGCGTCGGCGCCGCCGAAGAGCCGCCAGGCGCGCGCGAGATGGGCCGGCTTGAAGGTGTGGCCGCCGGGGAACAGGCAGAGCTCGAGCAGGCGCCCCTCGCCGGTCTTCCGGCTCGTGCAGTCGAGACCCCGCGAGCGGCGGGTCGCGACGCGGCGATAGTCGCCGAGCCCCGTCATCATCGCGATCGCGTCCCGGACGTCGCCCTGGTGCGCGTCCTTGATGGGACGCCCGGCCAGCGGCACCACGCCGTCCTTGGTCCCATGGTAATGGATCAGGCTGACCGGCCCCGCGGGGCAGCTCTCGGGGACGGGCGCCCAGAAGGTGCCCGACAGCGGCACGAAGCCCAGGAAGCCGTCGCCGCGCCGGCAGGCCAGATGCCAGACCATCATGGCGCCGGACGAAAAGCCCGCGACCAGGATTCGCGATCGCGGCACGCCGAAACGCGCATCCACGTCCGCGGCCAGGGCCTCGAAGTACGCCAGCTCGTCCACATCTCGCAGGGCGTCCACGCTCGGTGCGCCGGGAATGTTCCATTCGGGGCCGGCTGCCTGGGCCGCGACCACGGCCACGTCCAGCTCGTTCGCCAGCGCCTTCAGCCCGGCGTTGCGCATTGCGCCCTCGGCGGTGCCGCGGTAGCCGTGCGCGAAGATGATGGCGCCCCGGAGCGACGCCGCGTCGTCGCTGGCCGGCAGCGCGACCCGGTAACGGCGATCGCCGATGACGCAGTCGGTGTCGGTGCCGCACGCCGCGGCGGGACGGACCGCGCCTCCGGCCAGCGCGGCGGCCAGCGCGAGAGACAGGATCAGGAGGCGCCCTGAACGACGACGGTGCCGCGATCGCATGATACCCTCGCTTCGCCCGCATGATGGTCCTTTCCGCGCGGGGGCCGGGTCATTGTGCCGCGCAAGGGTCGCGGCGGCGAGCCTTCATCGCGGCGGGCCTTCATCGCGGCGGGCGCGGCCGTGGCGGGGTCAGCGGGCCAGCCGGCAGTCGGTGTCCTCCGCGGCGCGGATGAGACTCTCTCCGGGGATGACCTTGACCGGGTCCAGGGCGCGGATGCCGTCGGCCGTCATCCCCGCCGTGCGACCCCAGAAGGCGTCCACCGTGGCCTGGTGGTCGGCGGCGCGGAAGGTGAAGGTGCCGATCGGCGCCGTCATCGCCATGCCGGACAGGGCGGCGGCCACGGCTTCGGCGTCCAGGCTTCCGGCGGCCTCGATCGCCTGCTTGTAGGCGAAGACCGCGGCGTAGGCGTTGTGGCTGTTGTAGCTGGGCGGCGCTCCGAAACGCGCCTTGTAGGCCGTCACGAAGTCCCGGTTCGTGGCCGACTCCGGCCCGGCGTACCAGTAGCGCGTACCGGCCCAGACGCCCTCCGGCATCTCCGGCCCCAGGGCGCGCAGCACCTCCACCGCCGCGCCCAGGGTGAGCATCACCTCGAAGTCCTGGCCGAAGAAGTCGAGTTCCTTGGCCTGCCGCAGGAAGGCGATCAGATCGCCGCCCCACAGCGACACCAGCACGCCCTCCGGTCGCTGCGCCAGCACCTCCCGGATCGTCGGTCGGAAATCCGGGGTGCCGAAGGTGGGGAAGTGCGGTTCCAGAAAGCTGGCGTCGGGCCGCTCGGACCCCAGATAGCCGCGGAAGAACTCCCAGGACTGGTGGCCGAAGGCGTAGTTCGGCCCGATGGTTGTCCACCGCCGCGCCGGCATCCCGGCCGCGATGGCGCTGGCGGCGCGCATGTTCTGCGCGATGTTGACGCTGTTGCGGAACACCCAGGTGTTGCACAGCCGGCCGGTCAGGTCCGGCGTCGCGGCGTGGGTGACGAGCAGGGGCTTGCGCAGGGTGCGCATGAGCGGCGCCACGCCGCGCGCGACGCCGGAGGAATCGATGCCCATCAGCAGGTCGACACCGTCCTCGGATACCAGCCGCCGGATGGCGTTGATGGCCACATTGGCCTTGCCCCCCGAGTCCGCGAGGATCACCTCCAGTTTCCGTCCGAGGACCCCGCCGGAGGCGTTGACACGCTCGACGGCGAGCTGGATGCCGTTGCGGGCGAATTCGCCGTACACCCCGAACGGCCCGGACATGATGTAGACCGCCCCGATCCGGATGGGCGGCGGCTCCGTCTCGGCCTCCGCCGCTGCCTGGACCCGTGCGCTCCAGGCCACCGACACCGCGATGAGCAACCCCAGCAGCGTGCCTCCCAGGCATCGACGGGGCACGTCCCATGCCGTCCTGCGCGCGCGCCCTGCCCGGCGACTGGCCATGTCCGCTCCTCCCGGCCCACTCCAGCCGGCGCTCACGACGCCTGCACGAGTTGCGCGTCCGCGCTGCGCCAGCCAGGAAATGTTATCATGATACGTGTCCCCTGTCCCCGTGCACTTTCGATACTGAGCACGGCTTCGTGCAGGCGCGCCAGGGAGTCGACGAGCGAGAGGCCGAGCCCGGTGCCTTCCTGGGTGCGCGCATAGGTGCTTTCGGCCACCTGGCCGAAGGGCCGCAAGGCCCGGTCGATGTCCTGCTCGCTCATGCCGATGCCGGTGTCGCGAACCTCAAGGGCGATCGCGCCTTCGCCGTCCTGGTAGGCGGCCATGACCACCTCTCCGTCGCCGCGCGTGAACTTGACCGCATTGCTGAGCAGGTTGAGCAGCATCTGCTTGACGCGGAGGTGGTCGGCCAGCAGCGGCGGCAGGCCCTCCGCGGCCTCGATCTCGATGCTCAGGTTCTTGTGGCGCGCCTTCTCCGCCAGCATTTCCCGGCAGTCGCGCATCAGGGCCGGCAGCTCCACCTCCTCTTCGTTGAGCTGCATGCTGCCCGCCTCGATCTTGGACAGGTCCAGGATGTCGTTGATCAGGCACAGCAGGTGCTGGCCGGCTTCGTGGATGTCCTTGGCGTAGGTCAGATTCTGCGGCCCGAGGCGGCCGAACCGTTCGCTGCCCAGCAGTTCCGAGAACCCGATGATGGCGTTCAGCGGCGTGCGCAGCTCGTGGCTCATGTTGGCCAGGAACTCGGTCTTGGCGCGGTTGGCGATCTCGGCCTCCTCCTTGGCCCGGTGCATCTGCTCCTCGGCGTGGCTGCGCGCCGCGACCATGGCGTCGAAGGTGTGCTCCAGCTTGGCGATCTCGTCGCCGCCGGCCGCGCCGCGCGAGTCGGGCCCGGCGGCCGCTGGCGACTCCGGCTGCCGCGATCCCGAGTAGTCGGCGGCCAGCCTCTCCATGCGATGGGTCAGCGCGGCGACCGGAGCGCTGATGCTGCGGACCACGGTGAAGCTCAGCAGCCCGGCGGCGGCGCTGGCGAAGGCGAACACGATCCAGGCCAGCACCGTGCGCATGCGCGTGTCGTCCACGAAGACGCGGGCTTCCGCCAGCAGGGCGTCGCTCTCCCGGCTGTTGTACCGTTCCAGCGTCCGGTCGAGTTCCGTGAAGGTGGCGTCCGCCTTCTGGAGAACCTCGCCGGCGCCGAAGGGGTCGATCTCGCTCAGTTCGAGCACGGAGCGGGCCTGTTGGATAAAGCGGGGCAGCAGCTCGCGCACCCGCGCCGCCACGTCGGGCGGGCCGTCCAGGGCCGGGGCGGCCAGGTCCGGGGCCCTGTCCAGCGCGGCGGCCACCTTGTGGCGCAGCTCGCTGGTGTCCGACTGTCCGCGCAGGACGGCGGTCTGGATTCGATGCAGGTCAAGTTGCGCGTTGCTGACCACGCGCTCGAAGCGGGCCAGGTCCTGGGTCGTCTCGATCGTCTTCTGGATGTGGACGAGCTGGTCGAAGATGCCTTTGTTCGAGACCTGCTGGTTGACGATCATGACGATCATGGCCGCGATCGCGACCAGGGGCACCAATGCTGTTCTCGTTCGGACCTTGAGCTTTCTGTACATGACGCTGACGTGTGAACGCCGGCCTGGCCGGGCGGCGGGCCCGCGGCCCGCGGCGTTTTTGCTTGTTGCGGCACGAGACGCCGGCGCGACGGCGCATGCCCCTGGGCCGGAGCGTACACGCCGTCCCTCTCCAAAGTGTAAACTGCCGCGTCGTGGCTGGACGATGTTTCGCACCCGACGGCTGTGGCGCCGGGCGGTGCCTGGGATCGCGCCCTTGTCGCGGCGATGCGGAGAGGGTAGGACAGGCTCTGTCCGATCGGCTGGGCGTGAGTCTGGCCGATCGCGCAATGCTAAGTTGTTATCGTGGTCCTGGGGTCGAAACATGTAATGGCGGTTTGGCCGGCCGGCGATCGCTTCGCGCGCGTGGCGACGCGCGCGCGGCCGTATCGGGCCGAGCGGGGGCCTTGTCCCCTTGGGAACGTCGGGGCGACACGCCGCGGCGTAATGGACCGTTAACCAAGCTTGTTGAACCCTTGCGTCTCGCGCCGGAACGCGCTAGGCCAATACCACGCAACTGGCGTGCGAAATATCGTAAATCATCAACGTTTTGTGTGAAACTGGACCATGCAACGGCTGGACGAACTGGAAGCGCAATCCGTCTACATTCTGCGAGAGGCCTATGCCAGCATCGATCCCATCGGGATGCTGTGGTCGCTGGGCAAGGACTCGAACGTCATGGTCTGGCTGGCCAGGAAGGCCTTCGGCGGCCATGTGCCGTTCCCGGTGATCCACGTCGACACCGGCAAGAAATTCAAGGAGATGTACGAGTTCCGGGATAGCTACTCGAAGACCTGGAATCTCAACCTGCTGGTGCGCGACTGCCCGCCGATCGAGGAGATCGACCCCACGCTTCCCAAGGCCGCCCGCTCGGCCGCGCGCAAGACCGAGGGGCTGAAGCGGCTGATCGCCGAGAAGGGCTTTCGCGGCGTTATCGCCGGCATCCGCCGCGACGAGCAGGCGACCCGCGCCAAGGAGCGCGTGTTCTCGCCGCGCGACGAGACCGGCAAGTGGGACTTCCGCGACCAGCCAATGGAGTTCTGGGACCAGTTCAAGACCGAGTTTCCGCCGGACGCGCACGTGCGCATCCATCCGCTGCTGCACTGGACCGAGGTCGACATCTGGCGCTACATCCAGCGCGAGAAGATCCCCATCGTGCCGCTGTACTTCGCCAGGGACGGCAAGCGCTACCGCTCGCTCGGCGACCAGGACATCACCAACCCCATCGATTCGCACGCCACGACCATCGAGGAGATCATCGCGGAGCTGGAGGCCACGCGGGCGCCGGAGCGCGCCGGGCGGGCCATGGACCACGAAGCCGAGGACGCCTTCGAGCGCCTCCGCTCGGCCGGCTACATGTAGAGGGAGTACGGGGGAATGCCGGTTGCACAGGCCAGTGCGCCCTGGATCGGGCGGGAGCTGTCCAAGCTGGTCGTCGTCGGGCACGTCGACCACGGCAAGTCGACGCTGATCGGGCGGCTGCTCTACGATACCGACAGCCTGCCCGAGGGCAAGTTCGAGGAACTGAAGGCGATCTGCGAGCGGCGCGGGATGCCGCTGGAGTGGTCCTTCGTGCTCGACGCCTTCCAGGCCGAGCGGGACCAGGCGGTCACCATCGACACCACGCAGATCTGGTTCAAGACCGACAAGCGCGACTACGTCATCATCGACGCGCCGGGCCACAAGGAATTCCTGAAGAACATGGTGACCGGCGCGGCCAACGCCGACACGGCGCTGCTGGTGGTCGACGCGCGCGAGGGCGTGCGCGAGCAGACCCGGCGGCACGGCTATCTGCTGCACATCCTGGGCATCCGCCAGGTCGCCGTCGTGGTCAACAAGATGGACCTGGTGGATTTCGACGAGCGCCGCTTCGCCGAGATCTCCCGCGAGATCACCCAGTATCTGGACAGCATCGGCGTGCAGCCGACCTTCATCGTGCCGATCTCGGCGCGCGACGGCGACAACATCGCGCGGCGCTCGGAGCACTCGCTGTGGTACTCGGGCCCGACGCTGCTTGAGGCGCTGGACCGCTTCCAGGTGCTCACGGTGCCGATCGACCAGCCGCTGCGCTTTCCGGTGCAGGACGTCTACAAGTTCGACGACCGCCGGCTGATCGTCGGCCGGGTGGAATCCGGCATCCTGCGGGTCGGGGACACGCTGCTGTTCTCGCCCTCGAACAAGACCGTCAAGGTCCGCTCGATCGAGGCCTGGAGCGTCGATCCGCCGCCGGTGGAGGCGCGCGCCGGGGAGTCCGTGGCGATCACCCTGGAGGAGCAGATCTTCGTCGAGCGCGGCGAGATCGCCAGCCACGAGGAGAATCCGCCGCGGCTGACGACGGTGTTCAAGGGCCGCGTCTTCTGGTTCGGGCACACCCCGCTGGTGGCTGGAAAGACGCTGAAGATGAAGCTGGCCACGCGCGAGGCGCGGGTCACCCTGCAGGCGATCGAGAGCGTCATCGACACCGACACCCTGGGCGGCCGGGCGTCGGACGAGGTGCATCGCAACGAGGTGGCCGAGGTCGTCATGCGGGCGAAGGAGGTGCTGGCCGTCGACGAGTTCCGCGACATCATGCGCACCGGCCGCTTCGTCCTGCTGGACGGCTACGACACCGTGGCCGGCGGCGTGCTGTCGATGGAAGGCTATCCCGACCAGCGCCGCGCGCTGGCGGTGAAATCCACCAACGTCTACAGCGTCGAGCACCGCGTCGCCGCCGAGGCCCGCGCGCAGCGCAACGGCCACCGCGGCGGCATCCTGTGGTTCACCGGCCTGTCCGGGGCCGGAAAGTCGACCCTGGCGATGGAGGTGGAGCAGATCCTCTTCCGCAAGGGCTATCAAGTCTACGTGCTGGACGGCGACAACGTGCGCCGCGGCCTGAATGCCAACCTGGGCTTCTCCCCGGACGACCGGGCGGAGAACATTCGCCGCGTGGGCGAGGCGGCGGCCCTGTTCGCCGACGCCGGGTTCATCGTCATCACCGCCTTCATCTCGCCCTACCGGGCCGATCGGGAGCGGGCGCGTGCCGCCGGGCGCGGCGCCTTCCACGAGATCTTCGTCAGGGCCGATCTGGAGACTTGCGAAAAGCGCGACCCGAAGGGCCTGTACAAGCGGGCGCGCTCGGGCCAGATCCAGGATTTCACGGGCATTTCCGCCCCCTACGAGGAACCGATCGATCCCGAGCTGACCGTGGACACGAGTGCTTCGCATGTCGAGGAGTGCACCCAGCAAATCATCGACTATGTGACGCGGACGTTCTCGCTAGAACGCCAGGAATTGATGTCAGCGGGCTAGAAGACGAGACCGATATTTATCGAATGTGAACGAAAAGTTCTCTCTATTTTCGTTTGCTTCGCCGGGAATTAAGTTGAGGCGCTGGCCGGGTGAGATTCTCCTTGCCCGGCCCATGTCGCCTCGCTAGCCTGCGGGTGTGTCGAGGCAAGCGGTTCGCGCTTTCGGACCGTTTGTTTTCCGCGCCCGGAGCAGGACGGGCGTTCCACGGGGGACGCGTCTGGTGCCGGGGGTGGCGGGCCCTGTCGGGCGTGGTCCGGACGGTCCGCATCAACTCGGGTGGAACAGGGGATGACAGCGACCAATCGCGGCTCCGCCTTGTCCCGTCTGCGCCAGGCGTCCCGGGGCCTGTTTCGCGAGCGTCAGCTCCTTCTTCGCGAGGCGGACCGGGTTCGCAGCCTGCGCCTGTCCCGTGGCCTGCAGCAGACGGCGGCGGCCGGCGCGGTGGTGGCGCTCGTGGCATTGCTCGCCAGCGGAATCGCCCTGGTCCGGCAGGAGCAGCGCATCGCGGCGCGGCATGCCGAACTGGCGGCACTGCGCCAGAACCAGGCCGATCTGCGGCAGGATATCGACAGCCTTCGCGCCTATGCGGAGCAGATTGCCGAGGTCGGGCGTGGCGACGGCGATCGGGCGGTGCGGGCGCTCCACGGCGCTGGCGAGACGGTCGGCGACCTGCCCGAGGCCCTGGCGCGCGTGGCCGAGGCCGTGGCCAAGGTGGCGGGGCGCACGGCGCGGCTTGGCTCGCGGGCCCGCGAAAGCGAGGCCGCCCTGGGTGAGGCGGAGGCGCGGCTGGCGCACCAGGCCAGGGTGCGCGCCGAACTGGAGAGCGAGCTGGCGCGGACTCGCGCGGCGCTGGCCAATGCCAGCAACGGCCGGGCCGATCTCGGCGGCAAGCTTGCGGAGACGATGGCCGACCTGCGCGCCGCCCGCATCTCGCGCCAGGCCGCCATGCAGAGCCGGTTGAAGGCCGAGCGCCGGGCGGACGCCCTGGAATCGCGGCTGGTCGAAGCGCGCGGCGCGGAAGAGCGCCTGCGCGGGCGGGTCGCCGGCTTGCGGGAGGAACTGCAGGCCAGCCGCGCGGCGCGCGCGGCCCTGGTCGACGAGCGCCAGGAGCTGGCCGACAAGGTCGCACGGCTGGAGGAGGCGCTGGGCACCGTGGCCGTCGGGCGCGACGGTGATCTCGTCGACCGGATTGCCGGGCTTCAGGAAGCCCTGGCCGCGACGGAGCGCGAGCGCGACCGGCTGGTGGCCGAGCGCGAGCGCCTGCTGGACCAGACAGACAGCCTGGAGCAGCGGATCACGGCGTTGCTGGAGCGCCAGTCGGGGCTGGTCGAGCACTTCACCGCCCGCACCAAGGACGGGCTGGCGGCGATCGAGAATACCGTGGAGATGACCGGCCTCGACGCGGACGCGCTGATCGCCCGCGTGAAGGCCGAGGGGCAGGGGCGCGGCGGTCCCTTTGTTCCGGTGGCCGGCGCGAATATCCCCTATGTCGATCAGGTCGCCGAACTCGATCAGCAGATGGAGCGGCTGCTGACCTTGCAGACGGCTCTTGCCGCGCTGCCGCTCACCGCACCGCTGGATGCCTACTGGATCAGCAGCTACTACGGCAAGCGGCGTGATCCCTACAACGGTCGCTGGGCCATGCACGAGGGCCTCGACTTGGCGGCCCAGGCGGGATCGCCGGTGCAGGCCGCGGCACCGGGAACGGTGGCCTTCGCCGGCTGGAAGAGCGGCTACGGGCGCCTCGTGATCGTCGACCACGGCTATGGCGTTCGCACCTACTATGGCCATCTGAAGTCGATTTCGGTGAAGAAGGGTCAGGAAATCGGGCATCGCGCGCGTGTCGGAGAGGTCGGCAGCACCGGCCGCAGCACGGGGCCTCACGTCCATTACGAGATCCGAATGGACGAGGAGCCCATGGATCCCATGAACTTTCTGAAGGCGGGCAAGCATGTTTTCAAAGGGTAGGACGCAGGCAGCGCCACCGGCCGTGCAGACATCCGGTACCAACCGGCCCACCGAGGCGAAGAGCGCGGGGGTTCCCTCCATCGTCAGCCCCGACCTCACGGTCCACGGCAATCTGGCCAGCGAAGGCGACATCCAGGTGGACGGCCGGGTCGAGGGAGACGTGGTCGCCGGCAACCTGACGATCGGCGAGCAGGGCGCGATCGAGGGCAAGGTCGAGGCCGCCACCGTGCGCATCCGCGGCGCCGTTCAGGGGGAGGTCCACGGCGACTCCGTGACCCTGCTGAGCAGCGCGCGGGTGCAGGGCGACATCGTTCACAACAGCCTGTCCATCGAGGCCGGCGCCTGGCTGGAGGGCCACTGCCGGCGCCGCGCCGTCCAGGGCGCGCAGCAGAGCCAGCCGGCCGGGACCGCCGCGCGCGGCGGCGGCGAGCGCAAAACCAAGCGAGCCGGCAACGGCGCGGGGGCCGAGGTCGTCGAGGTGACGCCCGAATCCGGCACGCCGGCGGCGGGAAGCGCCGGCACCAAGGACGCCAAGTAGCGCCTATTCCGTGACGAGATTGCAGTAGGTCCGGGGGTCCACGTTGCCCCCGGACAGGGTCAACGCGACCGTGCGCCCGGCGACCGGGAGCTTGCCCGACAATACGGCGGCCAGGCAGACGGCGCCGCCGGGCTCCACGACCAGCTTCAGCGTGCGGTAGGCGAAGGCCACCGCCTCCGCCACCTCGGCGTCGCTGACGGCCAGGCCGCCGGACAGCAGCCGCCGGTTGATCTCGAAGGTGAGGGCGCCGGGCCGCGGCGCCAGCAAGGCATCGCAGATCGACCGCGCGCCCGGCTCGTTGCCCAGCCGTTCGCCGGCTTGCAGGGAGCGCGCGTGGTCGTCGAAGCCCTCGGGCTCGACGACGTAGATCTCCGTCTCGGGCGTCAGCGTCCTCAGCGCCAGCGCGGAGCCGGCGGCCAGGCCTCCGCCGCCGCAGCAGAGCAGCACCGCGTCCATCGCGGCTCCGCGCGCCGCGGCCTGGCGCGCGATCTCCAAGCCGCAGGTGCCCTGGCCGGCGATCACCGCGGGATCGTCGTAGGGCTTGATCAGCGTCGCGCCGGTCTCTTCCACGATGGCCGCGGCAACGCTCTCGCGATCCTCGAAGTAACGATCGTAGAGGCGGACCTCGGCGCCGTAGGCGCGCGTGTTCGCCACCTTCATCTCCGGCGCGTCCGACGGCATGACGATGACGGCCGGCAGGCCGCAGAGCTGGGCGGCGTGCGCGACGCCCTGCGCGTGGTTGCCGGAGGAGAAGGCGACCACGCCCGCCTCCCGCGCGCTGTCGGGAAGCCGGGCGATCTTGTTGTAGGCGCCGCGGAACTTGAACGAGCCGGTGCGCTGCAGCGTCTCCGGCTTGATCAGGACGGTGCCGCCGACCCTGGCGTCCAGGGCCGGCGAGTTCAGCAACGGCGTTTCCACGGACAGGCCGTGCAGCCGCCGCGCCGCGTCCTCGACATCGGCGAAGGTGGGCGCGGAGGGGGCTTCGGCGGTCGGTTCAGAGGTCGGGGCCATGCATCGTCCAGTTCAAGCGAAAGACCGGTGGCGGCAGGACGCGACGATACGCGCCGCCCGCCGGGGGCGCAATCGCCGCGCCCCCTAGCAGCCGAGCAGGTCGGCCACCTCGTCCAGCGTGCGCACCTCGGCGCGGGGCGTGCCGGGCAGACGCTCCGGCGGTTGCTCGAAGCGGTTGATCCAGGCGACCTGGAAGCCGAAGTGGGCGGCGCCGCTGACATCCCAGGCATTCGAGGAGACGAAGCAGATACGCTCGCGCGCGACACCCGTGCGCTGGACGCCGAGGTCGTAGACGCGGGCGTCCGGCTTGTAGATACGGATGGGGTCGACGGTGATGATGTGGTCCAGCAGGCCGTCGATTCCCGCCGCCTTCACCGCCGACTCGATCATGCGCGGCTCGCCGTTGGTGAGGATTCCGGTCGTCCGCCCGCTGGCCTTGATCCGCTTCAGCGCCGCCGGGACCTCGGCATAGGTGTCGAGGCGGAGGTAGAGCTCCAGCAGGCGCTCGCGCAGTTCCGGCGCCGCCACGCCGTGGCTGGCCAGGGCGTAGTCCAGCGCCTCGCCGGTGATCGTCCAGAAGTCGACGTAGCTGTCCATCAACGTGCGCAGCCAGGTGTACTGGAGCTGCTTCTGCCGCCAGGTCGCCGACACGGCGGACGCCTTGTCCCCCAGTTTCGCCGCCTCCTTGTCCACGGCGGAATGCACGTCGAACAGCGTTCCATAGGCGTCGAACAGGCAGGCGCCGGTCTCGGCGAGCGCGGAATCGGTCATGGCGATCCTCCCTTGTCGCGGCTTTTTATCTGTCTCTGTGTTTTGCCGACGGACATGGTGTTTTGCCGACGGACATGTCGTCTTGTCAGGCGCGTCGTGCGGCCCGGGCAACTCGACGGGCAGACAAACGCATTATGCCTTCAAAGACAACAGGAAACAGCCGGCGATCCGAGCTGGGAGGCCTGGTGCGGCTGCAGCAGGAGGTCGCTGTCCAGCGCCAGCGCGACCTGCGTGGGCGCCACGCGGTGGCGATAGATGGTCAGGCTCTCGAACACCCGCTGCACGTAGTTGCGCGTCTCCGAGAACGGCAGGCTCTCGATCCAGTCGACCGGGCCGATGAAGCCTTGGCGTGGATCGCCATAGCGGTTCAGCCACTGGGCGACGCGCGCGGGCCCGGCGTTGTAGGCCGCGACGGCCAACAGCAGCGAGCCGTCGAAGCGATCGATCAGTCCGGCCAGAAAGTGGCTGCCCAGGCGAATGCTGTAATCGCCATCGAGCCGCAGCCGCCGCCGGTCGAACGCGACATCCAGTTCGGCGGCGGCCTGGCGGGCCGTCGCCGGCATGAGCTGCATCAGCCCGTAGGCGCCGGCATGGCTGACCGCGCCGACGCGGAAGCTGCTTTCCTGGCGGATGATGGCCAGCAGCAGGGCGTCACGCTTCTCCCCGCGGATCGCCCGCGTGGCGGGAAGCTCGATGACGGGATAGAGCTGGTCGGGCAGGACGATGCCCTGTCGACGCGCCTTGCGCGCCACGCGGACCGCGAGGTCGCGACGCCCGGCCTCGACGGCCAGATCGGCCACCAGCTTGGCGGCCACGCCGTCGTCCATCCGCTCCGCCAGAAAGCGGATGAAGCGGCCGATGCGGTCTTTCTGCCCCAGGGCGCTCAGCCGGCGCACCACCCGCACCAGCTCGCGGTCCTCGAAGCGCCTGCGCTCAGCCGCATCGGGCCGGGGCGCGCGGGGCAGGGCCAGGAAGACGTCCTCGCCCAGACGGGCGGCGGCGAGCTGGCCATAGAACGTCGTCAGATTGGTGGCCGCGGTCTCGTACCAGCGGCGGGCCTTGGTGCCGGTCGTCGCCGACTCCGCCGCGCGCGCGGCCCAGTAGGCGCCGCGGGCCCGGCTGACCGGCGTGCTGACTCCCTCGAAAAGCCTTGTGAAGTGGCGATAGGCCCACGCCGGCTCGTTCAGGAAGCGCAGCGCGATCCAGCCCGCCAGCCATTCGCCCTGGGCGAAGCCCAGCCCGCTCTCCAGGCCGTGGTTGGCGGCCAGGCGGTAGGCCAGCGAGATCGAGCCCCTGTCGAGCGCTTCCCGCGCCGCCCAGTGGCGCAGTGGCCACCAGGCCGCCGCATAGGGCGCGCGCGGGCGCGGCGGGTCCAGCAGCGCCACGGCGTCCTCGAAGCGGCCCATGCGCTGGCGCCAGCGGGCGCGCTCGAACACCAGGCCGGGATGGTCGCGCAGGGAGTCGGGCACGGCCGCGATGGCGCCATCGACGCCGGGCTGCATGCGGGCCAGCATGACGCGGGCGCGCGCCAGGGCCCGGAAGTCGGGACCGACCCGGCGCATCTGGCGCTCCGCCGCATCCAGCTCGCGTTCCCAGATCAGCCGGTCCAGCCGCTGGCGGTGCAGGTCCTCGCTCAGCAGATGCCCGTAGCGGGCGTGGAAGCGCCGCTCGTCGCCGGCCGGGAAGTCGCCTTCCAGCCAGGTGTGCCGCAGCAGCGCGCGGGCCGCTTCCTTGAGATCGGCGGAGATCAGCGCGTCGGCATAACGCTCCGCCCCATAGGCGCTGACCGGCCGGCGGTTCTCGAAGAACGCCCGCACCTCGGCGTCCGGCAGCTCGGCGGGCATCACGCCCTCGGCGCGGTACTGCAGGGTGTACTGCCAGGGCCAGTCCGGGTTCTCGCGCAAAAAGCGCCGGTAGGCCGCGAAGTCGCCGCCGCGGCGCTGCTCCACCAGCACGAACCAGTGCAGCGCCTTGCCCAGCAGCGGGTCCTCGAGCTGCGCGGCGATGGTCCGGGCGCGCGCGAAGGCGTCGGCGTCGATGGCCTCGAAGGCCTCCGCCAGCAGCACGCGTGTCGGCGGCTGCGGCGGGGGTGGCGGGACCGCGGCGCCGGCCGCCGCGGCACCGGCGGCAAGCAACATGACAGACACCGCGAGGGCCGCGATCCGCCGCGTGGCGTGTCCCACTGTCGATGACAACCAGGTCACGCGATCCCCCCCTTGTCAACGTGGCGCGCCGCGGGCGGCGGCCATCGTTCACGAGACTACGCGACAAAAGTTAATAAACCACGACACGATGCCGTGACGGCGTGCCCCGGCCTTGCCGCGCCGCGGCCGAGCGGCTATCGTGCGGCCCACGCCCGGCCGCGGGAAGGCCGTTCCGCCAACGAACCTCATTTATAACCGAATTCGAAACGGAGATCACCGATGTCTGCGCCGATGTTTCGAGGCTCGCTATGCGCCCTGATAACACCGTTCCGGAACGGCGGCGTGGATGAGAAAGCCTTCCAGGACCTCGTGCAGTGGCATATCGACCAGGGCACGCACGGCGTGGTCTCCTGCGGCACGACGGGCGAATCCCCGACGGTCAGCCATGCCGAGAACAAGCGCGTCACCGAGTTGGCGATCGAGGTATGCCGGGGCCGCATCCCGGTCATCGCCGGCACCGGCTCGAACGCGACCAGCGAGGCCGTCGAGCTGACGCAGCACGCCGCCAAGGCGGGCGCGGACGCGGCGCTGGTGGTGACGCCGTACTACAACAAGCCCAGCCAGGAGGGCCTGTACCAGCACTTCAAGGCCCTGCACGACTGCGCCGAGATCCCGATCATCATCTACAACATTCCGGGCCGCTCCGTCATCGACATGGACGTGGAGACCATGGCCCGGCTGGCCGAGCTGCCGCGCATCGTGGGCGTGAAGGATTCCAGCAAGGATCCGACGCGGCCCTATCGCACGCGCCAGGCCATCGGCGAGGGCTTCACGCAGCTTTCCGGCGAGGACGGGACCATCCTGCCGTTCCTGGCGATGGGCGGGCACGGCTGCATCTCGGTCACCGCGAACGTCGCGCCCGGTCCGCTGTCGGCGATGCACGAGGCCTGGCAGCGCGGCGACGTGGCGACGGCGCAGCGCATCAACGAGCGCCTGATGCCGCTGCACGACGCCATGTTCTGCGAGCCCAGCCCGGCGCCGGCGAAGTACGGGGCCAGCCTGCTCGGCTTCGGCGAGGAGACCGTGCGGCTGCCCATGGTGCCCTGTACCGACGCGGCCAAAGGGCGTATCCGCCAGGCCATGGCGCATGCCGGCCTGATCGACTGATCGCGCCCGCGCGTACCCGACACCTCTGGAATTCGGAGCTTCGGCAGCGATGGCCCGGAAGGGCGCCAAGCCGTTCAAGGAGCACGGCACCGTGGCGGTGAACCGCCGCGCCCGCCACGACTATGCCATCGAGGAGGAGATCGAGGCCGGCCTGCAGCTTCATGGCAGCGAGGTCAAGTCGCTGCGCCAGGGCAAGTGCTCCATCGCCGAGGCGCACGCCGGCGAGATGAAGGGCGAACTCTACCTCTTCAACGCGCACATCTCCGAATACCCGCCGGCGATGTTCAACCACGAGCCGCGGCGGCCGCGCAAGCTCCTGGTCCACAATCGAGAGTTGAAACGCCTGCTCGGCCGGATCAAGGAGCAGGGCTACACGTTGGTGCCGATGGAGCTTTACTTCAACGGCCGCGGCATCGCGAAGCTGCGCCTGGGCCTGGGCAAGGGCAAGAAGAAGATCGACAAGCGCGAGACCGAGAAGAAGCGCGACTGGGAGCGCCGCAAGGCGCAGCTCCTGCGCGAGCACAAGTAGGCGGGAGTCGGCCGCGCGTTACGCGGCTTGCGCGACCACCTCCGCCATGCGCGCCACGACGGCCTGGAACATCTCCGTGGTGAGGCGGCCGGTGTTCGTGTTGTAGCGCGAGCAGTGGTAGCTGTCGGCCAGCAGCAGGCCGTCGGGCAGGCGGTGCTCGGCGCCGTGGGCGAAGGGATGGCGGGCGCGGACCAGCCCGCGCGCCGCCAGCACGCTGTCGTGCGCGACCTTGCCCAGGGCGAGCACCGCGCGCAGGCGCGGCAGCGCCGCCAGCTCCGCCTCCAGGTAGGCCGCGCGGCAGGTGCGCACCTCATCGGTGGTCGGCTTGTTCTCCGGCGGCACGCAGCGCACGGCGTTGGTGATCCGGCAGCCGACAAGCTCGAAGCCGTCGTCGGCGCGGGCGGCATAGGTGCCGCGGGCCAGGCCAACGCGCGCCAGCGTCGGGTACAGCAGCTCGCCGGCGTAGTCGCCGGTGAACGGCCGCCCGGTCCGGTTCGCCCCCCTCAGTCCGGGCGCCAGCCCCACGATCAGAAGGCGCGCCCCGGTGTCGCCAAAGGACGGCACCGGGGCGTTGCAGAAGTCCGGATAGGCCTCGCGGTTGGTTGACCGGAACCTGGCGAGCCGCGGACAGAGATCGCAGTCCCGGCAGGGCTCCGGCGGTGCCGGTGGCGTCGCGGTCATGCCGGTTGCGCTAGGCGTCCGACTCGTAATAGTTGCCGGGCGCGAGGTCCTCCGCGGGATAATCCTCGCTCTGGGGGCGCGGCGGGCGGTTGCGCCGGCGATCCTCCTGGCCGCCGCTGTGAACGCGCTCGATCGACTGGCGCAGCGTGTCCAGGTCGATGAAGGCGTCGGCCGCGCGCCGCAGCTCGTCGGCGATCATCGGCGGCGAGGTGCGGATGGTCGAGACGACCGTGGTGCGCACGGCCTTGCGCTGCACGGCGTCGATCAGGCGGCGGAAGTCGCCGTCGCCGGAGAACAGCACGACATGGTCGAGGCTGTGGGCGATCTCCAGCATGTCGATCGCCAGCTCGATGTCCATGTTGCCCTTGACCTTGCGCCGACCGGTGTCGGAGTCGTGGAACTGCTTGGTCGGCTTGGTCACCATGGTGTAGCCGTTGTAGTCCAGCCAGTCGATCAGCGGCCGGATCGGCGAGTACTCCTGATCCTCCACCAGCGCCGTGTAGTAGAACGCGCGCACCAGGCGGCATTCCTTGGCGAAGAGGTCCAGCAGCCGCTTGTAGTCGATGTCGAATCCCAGCGCGCGCGCCGTGGCGTAAAGGTTCGCGCCGTCGATGAACAGCGCGGCCCGTTCTTGCGGGTAGAAATGCATGGGAATACCTCTGCGAATCGGTTTAAGCAATCGGGCCGCCCGCGGCGGCCGCGACGAGGACACCAGGGCCTCGGATTCCGGGCGTCCTTAGACCCTCGCGCAGCGCTATGCAAGAGATCGTTGGAGCCGCAAAGGAACGGGCTGGATGGCGATGATACTGATCGGACTCGGTGCGAACCTTCCCTCCCGCCGGCACGGCCCGCCGCGCGCGACGCTGTGCGCGGCGCTCGACATGCTGCAGGCGCGCGGCGTGCGCGTGCAGGCGCGCTCGAGCTGGTACGAGAGCGCGCCGGTGCCGCCCTCCGACCAGCCCTGGTTCGTCAACGCGGTGGCGGCGGTCGCGACGGAGCTGGCGCCGGCGGTGCTGCTGCGCACCCTGCACGACGTCGAGGGCGCCCTGGGCCGGGTGCGCGGGGACGTGCGCAACGCGCCGCGCGCGGCCGACCTGGACCTGCTGGACCACGACGGTCGGGTGAGCACGCCGGACGACTGGCCGCGGCTGCCGCATCCGCGCCTGCACGAACGGGCCTTCGTGCTGCGGCCCTTGCTGGAGCTGGCGCCGGACTGGCGGCATCCGGTCTGCGGCCAGGACCCCGCGGAGTTGCTGCGACGGCTGCCCGACGACCAGCCCTGCCTGCGCGTGCCGGAGCCCGCCTGCCGGCGGCGTCACCCTTGAAGGCTTGCCGGTAACTCCCTATAACCACGCCGCAACGCCAAGACGACATCCCTGCAGGAGCCGACCCCGAACCATGGCCCGCGTTACAGTCGAAGACTGCATCCTCCAGATCCCCAACCGTTTCAAGCTGGTGATGCTCGCCGCCCAGCGGGCGCGCGACATCGCGGCCGGCGCGCCGCTCACCCTGGACCGCGACAACGACAAGAATCCTGTCGTCGCCCTGCGCGAGATCGCCGAGCAGCGCATCGACTTCGGGCACCTGGAAGACGCGCTGATCCAGGCCCAGCAGAAGTACGTCGCCCGCGACGAGGCCGAGGAGGAACTGCCCGAGTTCGACGCCCTGGAAGGCGAGCTGGAGGCCAGCGCGCGCATGGCCGCGGAGAACCTGGAAGCCGGGCTGCAGGAAGGCGAGGCCGCCGGCGCCGGCGAAGGCGGTGGACCGGCCGGCGGCGAGGCCGAGGAGACGGCGGCCGCCGAGGCCTCGCTGGAGGCGCTGGCCGAGCGGGAGGCCGAGGACGCCGAGGACGCGGAGTCATCCGCCGAGGACGAGGACGTCTAGCGCGCGGCTGCACGAGACGACCCGGTTATTTCATCGCCGCGCGAGGTCTCGCCTTGGCGCGGCGCGCCGCGGCACGTACATTGAGAAGGGGTGGCGGCGGGGCCGCTCCAAGGGTTGCAGATCGCGTGTCGCGGCATGATTCGGCAGTTCGAGCTTGTTGAGAAGGTCAAGGCGTACGATCCGGGCGCGGACGAGGACGCGCTGAACCGGGCGTACGTCTTCGCAATGAAGGCGCACGGCGCGCAGACCCGTGCGTCGGGCGATCCGTACTTCTCGCACCCCCTGGAGGTCGCCGGCATCCTGACCTCGCTGAAGCTCGACACCGCCTCGATCGTCACCGCCCTGCTGCACGATACCGTCGAGGACACCGACACCAGGATCGAGGATATCGAGAAGCTCTTCGGCAAGGACGTCGCGCGCCTGGTCGACGGCGTGACCAAGCTGTCGCGCATCGAGCTGCAGTCCGAATCCAGCCGGCACGCGGAAAACTTCCGCAAGCTGGTGCTGGCGCTTTCCGAGGACATCCGGGTCCTGCTGGTCAAGCTCGCCGACCGTCTGCACAACATGCAGACGCTGAACCACGTGCAGTCCGAGGAGAAGCGTCGCCGCATCGCCCGCGAGACGCTGGAGATCTACGCGCCGCTGGCCGAGCGCATCGGCATGCACCGGTTCAAGGATGACCTGGAGGACCTGGCCTTCCAGCACCTGCACCCCGACGCCCGGGACTCCATCGTCAAGCGGCTGGAGTTCCTGCACAAGCGCGGCGGCGACCTGGAGGCGCGGGTGACCGAGCAGCTCCGGAAGGCGCTGGGCGAGGAGGGCGTGGACGCCGAGGTCACGGGGCGAATGAAGACGCCCTACTCGATCTGGCGCAAGATGCAGCGCAAGGACATCGGCTTCGAGCAGCTCTCCGACATCATGGCCTTTCGCGTCGTGGTCGACGGCGTGCAGGACTGCTACCACGCGCTGGGCGTGCTGCATTCGCACTATCCGGTGGTGCCGGGGCGCTTCAAGGACTATATCTCCACGCCCAAGCCGAACGGCTACCGCTCGCTGCACACCGGCCTGATCGGCCCGGAGCGCCAGCGCATCGAGGTGCAGATCCGCACCCGCAAGATGCACGAGGTGGCCGAGTACGGCGTCGCCGCGCACTGGATGTACAAGCAGCATCCGGAGGAGCACCTGGACGGCCGGCAATACCGCTGGGTGCGCGAGCTGCTGGACATCCTGGAGCACGCGTCCAATCCCGAGGAATTCCTGGAGCACACCAAGCTGGAGATGTTCCAGCACCAGGTGTTCTGCTTCACGCCCAAGGGCGACCTGATCGCCCTGCCGCGCGGCGCCACGCCGATCGACTTCGCCTACGCGGTGCACTCGGAGATCGGCGACACCTGCGTGGGCGCCAAGGTGAACGGCCGCATGGTGCCGCTGCGCAGCGCGCTGGAGAACGGCGACCAGGTGGATATCGTCACCTCCAAGGCGCAGACGCCCTCGCCGGACTGGGAGAAGTTCGTCGCCACCGGCAAGGCGAAGGCGCGGATCCGCCGCTTCATCCGCCTGCGCGAGCGCGAGGAATACACCCAGCTCGGCCGCCAGATGGTGCAGAAGGCCTTCCGCCAGGACGGCTACGAGTTCCACGAGAAGGCGCTGCAGGGCGTCTTGAAGAAGTTCAAGGCGGATCACGTCGACGACCTCTACGTCGCCGTGGGCCGCGGCGATTTCACGGCGCGCGAGGTGCTGCACGCGGTCTTCCCCGGCGCCAAGGAGAGCGGCAAGGACCGCAAGGTCGTCCCCATCGGCCGCGCCCGGACGAAGCAGGGCAAGCAGGAAAGCGCGGTGCCCATCCGCGGCCTGATCCCGGGCATGGCGGTGCACTTCGCGCACTGCTGCCACCCGCTGCCGGGCGAACGCATCGTCGGCATCGTCACCACCGGCAAGGGCGTGACGGTGCACACCATCGACTGCGAGACCCTGGAGAACTTCCAGGACGCGCCGGAGCGCTGGGTCGATCTGTCCTGGGGCGTGGAGGAGAGCGAGGAGTCCTATACCGGCCGCCTCCATGTCGTGGTCGCCAACGAGCCCGGCAGCCTGGGCTCGCTGTCCACCGTCATCGGCCGCCACCAGGCGAACATCAGCAACCTGAAGATCATCAACCGCTCGATGGACTTCTTCGAGATGCTGATCGACCTGCAGGTCAGCGACGTCAAGCACCTGACCGACGTCATGGCAGCGCTGCGGGCGACTCCTGTGATAACCTCGGTGGAGCGGGCGCGGGGCTAGGGCCCGCGACGGGAAGGCCGCAAACGAGAGACGCCGTGCATGCTGTTCGGTCGCCGCACGCGCAAGAGCCTCTGGAGCCGGGTGGCGGAGTTCGTCTGGCCCCGGGCCGGGGTGAAGCGTGCGGTCAAGTACGTCGCGCACCGAGTCGCGCGCCTGCCGGGCACGCCCTACAGCATCGCCGCCGGCTTCGCCGCCGGGGCGGCGGTCTCCTTCACGCCCTTCATCGGCCTGCACTTCGTGCTGGGCGCGCTGATCGCGCTGCTGATCGGCGGCAACCTGATCGCCTCCGCCATCGGGACTACCGTCGGCAATCCCTGGACCTTTCCCTTCATCTGGTCGCTGATCTATACCATCGGCCTTTGGGTGCTGGGGGAGGCGCGCACCGCCACCCTGCCGGACGAACTGACGTTGAGCTACATCTTCGACCGGCCCTTCGAGGTGCTGTATCCCATGGTGATCGGCGCGGTCCCGGTGAGCATCATCGCTTGGCTCGTCTTCTTCTGGCCGTGCTATAAGGCGGTGGGCCGCTATCAAGCCATGCGTGAGGCCCGGCGGCGGCGGGCCCGTCGGCGGCCGCGCCGCTCGCGGCGGATGACGACGGGCTACAGGGCGAAGGGAGAGCAGGGATGAGCCCATATCTGCGCCTCGGGGTGAACATCGACCACGTGGCGACCATCCGCAACGCGCGCGGCGGGCCGCACCCCGACCCGGTGCGCGCCGCCCGTCTGGCCGCCGCGGCCGGGGCGGACGGCATCACGGCGCACTTGCGCGAGGATCGCCGGCACATCTCCGACGCCGACGTGGCGCGGCTGTCGGCCGAGATCGACCGGCCGCTCAATCTGGAAATGGCGGCCACCGAGGAGATGCTGGCGTTTGCCGTGCGCCATCGCCCGCACGCCGCCTGCATCGTGCCGGAGCGGCGCGAGGAGCGCACCACCGAGGGCGGCCTGGACGTGGCCGGGCAGGCCGGGATGCTGCGCGGCTACGTGGCGCGGCTGCGCGAGGCGGGCATTCGCGTGTCCCTTTTCGTCGAGCCGGAGGACCGCCACCTGGAGGCCGCGAAGGCCATCGGCGCGCCGGTCGTCGAGCTGCACACCGGCGCCTACTGCGAGGCCTTCCACGCCCACGGCGAGGGGTCGGAGACCCGGCGTGAGCTGGGGCGCATCGAGGCGGCGGCGGCCGTGGCGGACCGCCTGGGGCTGGAGTGCCACGCCGGCCACGGCCTGACCTACGAGACCGTCAAGCCGGTCGCCGCCATCGCCAACGTGGTGGAGCTGAACATCGGCCACTTCCTGATTGGCGAGGCCATCTTCTCCGGCCTGGACAGCGCGGTGAAGCGGATGCGCGCGCTGATGGACGAGGCGCGCGCGGCGCGGACGGCATGAGCGGCATGATCCTGGGCCTGGGCAACGACATCATCGACATCCGCCGCGTCGAGCGCACGCTGGATCGCTTCGGCGACCGCTTCGTTCAGCGAGTCTTTACCGAAGTTGAGCAAAGAAAGTCCGACCGCCGGGCGAATCGCGCGGCCAGCTACGCCAAGCGCTTCGCCGCCAAGGAGGCCTGCGCCAAGGCGCTGGGCACCGGCGTGCCGCGGGCGGGGGTGTTCTGGCGCGACATGGGGGTGGTGAACCTGCCCAGTGGCAAGCCGACGATGGCGCTGACCGGCGGCGCGGCCGAGCGCCTGACGGCGATGACCCCGCCGGGCATGACCGCGCAAATCGACGTGTCGATCACCGACGACTATCCGCAGGCCCAGGTGATCGTGCTGATATCCGCCCTGCCTGCGGGCGAGGAATGAGTTCCGCGTTCAATATGGATTACATGACCAATACAACAGCCAAGAAGAAGGGTTCCCTGGGCGAGACGGTGCGCACCATCGTCTGGGCGGTCCTCATCGCGCTGGTCATCCGCACCTTCGCCTTCGAGCCTTTCAGCATTCCCTCGGGGTCGATGATTCCGACGCTTCTGGTGGGTGACTACCTCTTCGTCTCGAAGTACACCTACGGCTACAGCCAGTACTCGCTGCCGTTCAGCCCGCCGCTGTTCGACGGCCGCGTCCTGGGCGACACGCCGGAGCGGGGCGACGTCGCGGTGTTCAAGCTGCCCACCGACAACCAGACCGACTACATCAAGCGCGTGATCGGCCTGCCCGGCGACCGCGTCCAGGTGCGCGGCGGCGTGCTGCACATCAACGGCGAGCCGGTGGAGCGCGAGAAGCTGCGCGAGATCAAGGTCGGCAACGCCGGCATCACGATCTATCGCGAAACCCTGCCCAACGGCGTCTCGCACCTGATCCGCGAGCGCAGCGACCGCGAGTGGTACGACAACACCCCGGTGTTCCGCGTGCCCGAGGGGCACTACTTCATGATGGGCGACAACCGGGATTCCAGCCAGGACAGCCGGACCGAGAAGGTGGGCTACGTGCCCTTCGAGAACTTCGTGGGCCGGGCGGAGTTCCTGTTCTTCTCCCACGACGGTTCGGCGTCGGTCTGGGAGATCTGGAATTGGCCGGCGGCCATCCGCTTCGGCCGCATTTTCGATGGCATCAACTAGCCGCGATTCGAAGGGCGAGGGCGCCTCCCCCGAGGCGGCGCTGTCGGACCTCCTCGGCCACCGCTTTCGCAAGCCGGCGCTGCTGCGCCAGGCGCTGACGCACGCCAGCGCGGCGGGCATGCGCAAGAGCGAGACGGCCAGCTACGAGCGGCTGGAGTTCCTGGGTGACCGCGTGCTGGGGCTGATCGTCGCCGACATGCTGATCGACGCCTTCCCGCGCGAGCCCGAGGGCGCGCTGGCGCGACGCCACGCCGTGCTGGTCAGCCGCGAGTCCCTGGCGGAGGTGGCGCGCGAACTGGACCTCGGCCGCTTCCTGGTCGTCTCCCGCGGCGAGGCCGAAGGCGGCGGGCGCGAGAACCCGGCCATGCTGGCCGACGTCTGCGAGGCGATCATCGGCGCGCTGTACCGCGACGGCGGGCTGAAGGCGGCGCGCGCCTTCGTGGAGCCGCGCTGGCGGGCGTTGCTGCACCAGGACCGCAAGCCGCCGCGGGACCCCAAGACGGCGCTGCAGGAGTGGGCGCAGGGTCGCGGCCTGCCGCTGCCGGACTACCGCGAGGTGGGGCGCGAGGGACCGGCGCACGACCCGCGCTTCACCGTGGAGGTGCACATTCCCGGCCACGCGCCGGTGGCGGGCGAGGGCCGCTCCAAGCGCCTGGCCGAGCAGGCGGCGGCGCGCGCGATGCTGGCGCGGGTCGGCGGCGAGGGCGGCGGCGAGGGTGGGGCGTCATGACGGACGACGCGACCGCGGAGGCGGCACCGACCCGCTGCGGCGTGGTGGCGCTGATCGGCGCGCCGAACGCGGGCAAGTCGACGCTGCTGAACCAGCTTGTCGGCGCCAAGGTCTCCATCGTCACCCACAAGGTGCAGACCACCCGCGCCCGCGTGCGCGGCGTGGCGATCGAGGGCGCGGCGCAGATCGTGCTGGTGGACACCCCGGGCATCTTCAGCCGCGCCAAGCGCCGGCTGGAGCGCGCGATGCTGCGCGCCGCCTGGGAGAGCGCGGAGGACGCCGACGTCGTGGTGCTGCTCTACGACGCCGCGCGGCGCGAGATCGACGACGAAACGCGCAAGATCCTCGACCGCCTGAAGGAGATCCGCCGGCCCTGCGTCCTGGCGCTGAACAAGATCGACCGCATCCGCCGCGACAAGCTGCTGGGCCTGGCCGCGCGCTTCGACGCCGAGGGCGTGTTTGACCGCATCTTCATGATCTCCGCCCAGACCGGCGACGGCGTGGCCGACCTCAAGCGCGATCTGGCCGCGCGCATGCCGGACGGCCCCTGGCTCTACCCCGAGGACCAGCTCTCCGACCTGCCCCTGCGCATCCTGGCCGCCGAGGTGACGCGCGAGAAGCTGTTCCTGAAGCTGCACGAGGAGCTGCCGTACTCGCTCACCGTGGAGACCGACGCCTGGCAGGAGTTCGCCGACGGGAGCTGCCGCCTCGACCAGACCATCTACGTCGAGCGCGAGGCCCAGAAGAAGATCGTCCTGGGCAAGCGCGGCGAGGCCATCCGCAAGGTCCGCGAGGCCGTCCAGCGCGAACTGCAAGCCGAACTCGAACGCCCGGTACACCTCTTCCTCTTCGTCAAGGTCCGCGAACGCTGGACCGAGGACCCGGAACGGTATCGGGATTTGGGGTTGGCGTTTGATGTTTGAGGGAACTCTAGTAGCGAGGTTGGTGCGGGTCGCGATCGCACATGTCGCGGTATAGTTGTCTCGATGCGGGGCGGCAGCTTGCTGGCGCCCCGAACGTTTTGCCGGCGCGAGAAACGTTCCGGTCGCAGGCAAGCCTGCGACCGGCGCGCACGTGAAGGGGGCGCAATCCCGCTCGACACTGCGCTACCGGCAGTCCATCTATCCCCCATGATCGAATGGCAGGACGAGGGGATCGTTCTTTCGCGCAAGGCGCACGGCGAGGACGCGGCGATCGTGCAGCTTCTCACGCACGCGCACGGGCGGCATGCCGGGGTGGTGCGCGGGGGGCAGTCGCGGCGGGTGCGGGGGGCCTACGAGCCGGGGAACACCGTGCAGGCCACCTGGCGGGCGCGGCTGGCCGACCATCTGGGGCACTACACCTGCGAACTGCTGCACAGCCCGCTGGCCGACCTGCTGGGCGCGCCGGACCGCCTGGCGGCGCTGGCCGCGGCGGCGGCGGTGGCGGAGGGGGCGCTGCCCGAGCGCGCGGCGCACCCCGGCGCCTACGCCGGCACCCAGGCCCTGATCGCCGCGCTGGCCGAGGACCACTGGGCCGAGGCCTATGTCCACTGGGAGCTGCTGCTGCTGGGCGAGCTGGGCTTCGCCCTGGACCTCTCGGCCTGTGCCGGCGGCGGCAACGACGCCCTGGCCTACGTCAGTCCGCGCACGGGCCGCGCGGTTTCGCTTTCCGCCGGCGCGCCCTACCATGATAGGCTGCTGGCGCTGCCGGGCTTCCTGGCCGGCCGGGGCGGCGGCGGGCCGGAGGAGGTGGCCCAGGGGCTGACGCTCACCGGCTATTTCCTGCGCCGGCACATCTTCCACCCCGGCGACCGGGACCTCCCGGCCGCGCGCCGGCGCCTCGCCGAGCGCTTCGAGCGGCCGGAGGCGACGGCGGACGACGCGAGCTGACGACGGGACGCGATGGCGGCATCGGGGAAACGCGCGACGAAAAAGGACCAGCCCCAGGGCGACGGCCCGCGCGTGGTCGTGGTCGGCGCCGGCATCGTCGGCATCTGCGCCGGCCTGCAGCTTCAGCGCGAAGGCGCCCGCGTCACCGTGCTGGACCCCCAGGCGCCGGGGGAGGGCGCCTCCTTCGGCAACGGCGCGGTGATCGGCGAGGAGGCGGTGGTCCCCGTCGCCACGCCCAGCGTCCTGCGCCAGCTCCCGCGCATGCTGAGCGACCCGCTGAGCCCGCTGGCGGTGCGCTGGTCCTACCTGCCCCGGCTGTTCCCCTGGCTGCTGCGCTTCCTCTGGGCGGCGCGGCCGGGGGAGGTGGAGCGCATCTCCCGCGCCCTGGCGGCGCTGCTGGACGGCGCCATCGACGCCTTCACGCCGCTTTTGCGCGAGGCCGGCGAGCCGGAGATGATCCGCCGCACCGGCTGGCTCTGCGTCTATGAAAGCGAGCGCGGCTTCCGCGCCGGGCAGAGCGGCATCGCGCTGCAACAAAGGCGTGGCACCCGGCTGGAGGTGCTGCCGGCCGAGGCGCTGCGGCAGCTCGAACCGGCGCTGGGCGACTCCGGGCGCTTCCACGGGGGCGTGTACTATCCCGACGTCGCCCACACCGTGGACAACTATCGCCTGGTGCAGGTGCTGGCCCGCGCCCTGCGCCAGCGCGGCGGCCGCATCCTGCGCGAGGAAGTGACCGGCTTCGAGATGGGGCCGGACGGCCCGACCCAGGTGCGCACCGACAAGGAGGCGCACGCCTGCGACCATGTCGTCATCGCCGCCGGCGCCTGGTCGCGGGCGCTGACGCGGCAGCTCGGCTGCGATCCGCCGCTGGACACCGAGCGCGGCTATCACCTGACCCTGCCGGAGCCCGGCGTCAGTCCGCGCATGCCGGTCTACTCGACCGAGCGCGGCATGGTCTGCACGCCGCTGGAGAGCGGCCTGCGCCTGGCCGGCACGGTGGAGCTGGGCGGCCTGAAGGCGCTGCCGGACTGGCGCCGCGCCGACATCCTGCTGGAGAACGCCCGGCGCTGGTTTCCGGGGCTGGACGGCGCGGGGGCGACCCGCTGGATGGGCTTCCGCCCCTCCATGCCGGACAGCCTGCCCGTCATCGCGCGCGCGCCCAAGGCGCCGAACACGGTCTTCGCCTTCGGCCACGGCCATTGCGGCCTGATGCTGGGCGCGCGCACCGGCGAACTGGTGCGCGACCTGGTGCTGGACCGGGAGCCCGCCATCGACCTGGCGCCGTTCCGGGCCGATCGGTTCTGAGGCGCCCCACCTTGCCGCGGCGCGCGGCGGTGGCTAGGTTCCGCGCACCGCCGGCAGCGCAGCGAGAAGCCTCATGGACCCGATTGCCCAGCAGCACGACCGCATCCTCATCCTCGACTTCGGCTCGCAGGTGACGCAGCTCATCGCCCGGCGCGTGCGCGAGGCCGGCACCTACTGCGAGATCCTGCCCTACAACGCCGCGCCGGCGCGCATCCGCGACTTCGGCGCCAAGGGCGTCATTCTCTCCGGCGGGCCGATGAGCGTCATCGCCGAGGGCGCGCCGCAGGTGCCCGACGCCGTGCTGGAGCTGGGCGTGCCGATCCTGGGCATCTGCTATGGCCAGCAGGGGCTGGTGCACCGGCTGGGCGGCACCGTCGAGGGCGCCGAGCATCAGGAGTTCGGCCGCGCCTTTCTGGAGATCGTGCGCGACTGCCCGCTGTTCGAGGGCGTCTGGCGCGCCGGCGAGCGCCACCAGGTCTGGATGAGCCACGGCGACCGCGTGGTCGCCCCGCCGCCGGGCTTCGAGGTCGTCGGGGTGAGCGAGGGGGCGCCCTGCGCCGCCATCGCGGACGTGGCGCGCGGCCATTACGGCGTGCAGTTCCACCCGGAGGTGGCGCACACGCCCGACGGCGCGGCGCTGCTGGCCAACTTCACGCGCAGGGTCTGCGGCTGCGCCGGTGACTGGAGCATGGCCGCGTTCCGCCAGGAGGCGATCGCGAAGATCCGGGCCCAGGTGGGCGACGGCAAGGTCATCTGCGGGCTTTCGGGCGGCGTGGACTCGGCGGTGGCGGCGGTGCTGGCGCACGAGGCGATCGGCGAGCGGCTGCACTGCATCTTCGTCGACCACGGCCTGCTGCGCGCCGGCGAGGCCGAGCAGGTGGTGGAGGTGTTCCGCCACCACTACAACATCCCGCTGGTCGCCCGCGACGCCGGCGACCTCTTCCTGGGCAAGCTGGACGGCGTCGACGATCCCGAGCGGAAGCGCAAGATCATCGGCACCACCTTCATCGACGTCTTCGAGGACGAGGCGCGCAAGCTGGGCGGGGCCGACTTCCTCTGCCAGGGCACGCTCTACCCGGACGTGATCGAGTCGGTCTCGCCGGGCGGGGGGCCGTCGGTCACCATCAAGTCGCATCACAACGTCGGCGGCCTGCCGGAGCGCATGAACATGCGCTTGGTCGAGCCGCTGCGCGAGCTGTTCAAGGACGAGGTGCGGGCGCTGGGCCGCGAGCTGGGCCTGCCGGAGGCGATGGTCGGCCGCCACCCGTTTCCAGGACCCGGCCTGGCGATCCGCATGCCCGGCGCGGTCACCCGCGAGAAGGCGGACATCCTGCGCAAGGCCGACGCCATCTACCTGGACGAGATCCGCCGCGCCGGGCTCTACGACGCCATCTGGCAGGCCTTCGCCGTGCTGCTGCCGGTGAAGAGCGTGGGCGTCATGGGCGACGCGCGCTCCTACGACCACGTCTGCGCCCTGCGCGCGGTGACCTCGGTCGACGGCATGACGGCCGACAGCTATCCCTTCGACCACGCCTTCCTGGCCCGCACGGCCACCCGCATCATCAACGAGGTGCGCGGCATCAACCGGGTGGTCTACGACGTCACCTCCAAGCCCCCCGGCACCATCGAGTGGGAGTAGGGGACGCGCCTATCCCGCCCCGGACCCGCGCGGGTCGTCCGGCGCATGCCGTGCGACCTCGCCCAGGCCGGGCCAGGCGGGCCGGGTGGCGATGTCCTTGCCGGCGCAGCCGCCGCAGCGCAGGCGCGCGCCGACGTCGGGGACCGGCTGGGCCGGGCCGAGCCGGGCGATCAGCAGCGTCGTCTCCAGCACGGCGTTGTGCCCGCAGCGATTGCACCAGCAGAACACGTCCACCCCCTGCGCCGCCAGATCGCCCAGCGTGGTGGCGCGCTGCCGCCGCGCCTCGGCGTCCAGTGGCCCGTGCTTGATCCGCCCCATGCCCCGAATCGCCCCCGGCTGTTTGCGATGCGGAGTACATAAGGGGAACAACGAAGGTCGGCAAGCGGGATGGCGGTTGGTGAACCGCGGCCGATCCGCGGGACGGGGGCTAGACGCCTTCGGCGTCGACTTCCTGTCGCCCCCGTCCGGAACGTTTTTCCAATGCCTGAGACGAAAACCTTCCGGTCGGGGCAGCCCCCGACCGGCGAACGGAACCCGCGCCCCGCGGCGGGCCGGGAAACTCAGGACACGACCTGCGGCCCCCGCCGGCGTTCCAGGACGGACAGCGCCTCGCTCAGCGTGCTGGCGCGCTTGAGGCGTTGCGGGCCGCTGTGGACCACGTACTCGCTGCCCTGGCCGCGCTTGGTGATGGAGAACAGCGGCGTCTCCATGGTGTGCCGGAAGACCGAGAACACCGCCGCGTTGCCGAGCTGGTCGATGGCGTAGTCCCGCCACTCCCCGCTGGCGACGCGTCGGGAATAGAGGTTGAGAAGCTGCTGCAGTTCGCGGCGATTGAAAAACGTCGCGCCGGTTTGCTTGCGCCCGCCGCGAACCTCCGCGGCGTCCAGGGTGTGCAGCTTGCTCATTGGCGTGCCCGCGCTCCTCGTGCTCATCGACTGGCCCATCCACACGCCGCAGTTTTTCATAGAATTGTCGCGGGCGTCCAGGGCGCGGAACGCTTCCGGGCGCGTCGTCCCCTTCCCCTTGGCCGCGCGCGGGCTTGCGTGTTGACGCCCGCCGCCGGCAAGCGCACCTATCGAGCGACGGTCAACACGGTGGGCGCTGAGGGAGGCGCGAGAATGGTGGCGACGGAAACCCCGATTTGCGAATTCGGCTGGAAGGCGGTCGACTTCGACCTGCCCGGCGTGGACGGCCGGCGCCATACGCTGCAGGACGTCCGCGGCCCCAAGGGCACGCTGATCATGTTCATCTGCAACCACTGTCCCTACGTGCGGGCCATCGTCGACCGCCTGGTGGACGACGTGAGGCAGCTCCAGGGCCTGGGAGTCGGGGCGGCGGCGATCATGTCGAACGACGCCAGCGCCTATCCCGACGACTCCTTCGACAACATGAAGCGCTTCGCGCAGACGCACGGCTTCACCTTCCCCTACCTCTACGACGAGACCCAGGAGGTCGCGCGGTCCTACGAGGCGGTCTGCACGCCGGACTTCTTCGGCTTCAACGCCGATCTGGAGCTGCAGTACCGCGGCCGCCTGGACGCCTCGCGCAAGGAGCCGGCGCCCGACGCGAAGCGCGAGCTGCTGGAGGCCATGAAGCAGGTGGCGGAGACCGGACAGGGACCGGCCGAGCAGGTCCCCTCGATGGGGTGCTCCATCAAGTGGAAGCCGGCCGCCTGAACGCAACGCGCGGACGTGCGCGCCAAGCCTTTGCAAGCCGCGACGCCTTGGCTAAGGTGGCCGCCGTTTTCGGCCACCGCCGGCCAGGAAGGGACCTGACGTGACCGATATCTTCCGGGAAGTCGACGAAGAGATCCGCAAGGAGCGCTACGCGGCGCTGTGGAAGAAGTACGGCCCCTACGTGATCGGGCTGGCCGTGCTGATCGTGCTGGCCGTGGCCGGGTATCAGGCCTGGACAGCGTATCAGCGCGAGCAGGCGATCGAGGCCTCCAACGCCTTCGCGGCCGCCAACCAGCAGTTCTACGACGGCGAGCATGGCGCGGCGGTCGAGTCCCTCGCGAAGCTGGCCGACCCCGATGCCGGCGGCTACGGGCTGCTGGCGGCCTTCCGGCGCGCCGACATCCTGGCGATCGACGGGGAGGAGGCGGCGGCGATCGAAATCTGGCGGCGCATCGCCGAGGAAGCGCCGCAGGAGGACTTCCGGACCCTGGCCGAGCTGTTCGTGATCATGCACCGCTTCGACGAGGCGGATCCGGCGGAGCTGGACAGCCGGCTGGCCGGGATGGCCGAGAGCGACTCCCCCTTCCGCACCACCGCGCTTGAATTGCAGGCGCTGCTGGCGGTCAAACAGGGCGACGAGGCGCGCGCCGCCGAGCTGTACAAGGAGATCGCCGACGGCGCCAACATCCCGCCGCAGCAGCGCCAGCGGGCGACGGAACTGCTCGCGCGGCTGGAGGGCTAGACCGCCGTGGCCGCGCGCATGCGTCTTGCTGCTGTCCTGGTCCTGGCGGCGGCCGCGCTCTCCGGCTGCGGCGGAGGCGGCCTCTTCGGTGGCGGGGAAGACGAGGAGAAACTGTCGGGCGAGCGCATCTCCGTCCTCAACCTGGAGCGCAAGCTGGAGCCCAGCGACGCCATCGCGGACCGCCGCATCCGGCTGCCCCAGCCCTATGTGAACGACTCCTGGTCGCAGCCCGGCGGCGGGCCGACCCATGCCATGTACCACTTGGCGCTGCCGGCCGAGGTGAACCGCGCCTGGGAAGCCGACGTCGGCGAGGGTTCCGGGGACCGCGCGCAGATTCTGGCGCAACCGGTGATCGCGGACGGGCGGGTGTTCACGCTCGACGCGCGCTCGACGGTAAGCGCCTTCGACGCGGCCGACGGCACGCTGCTGTGGCGCAGCGACTTGGCGCCGGAGGAGGACGACGAAGGCTTCTTCGGTGGCGGGCTGGCTCTTGCCGACGGCCGCCTCTTCGTCACCACTGGATTCGCGGCCGTCTACGCACTGGAGGCCGGCAGCGGCAAGATCCTCTGGCGCCACAGCGCGCGCGCCCCGCTGCGCGCCGGGCCCGGCGTGCGTGACGGCCAGGTCTTTGCCGTCACCGTCGCCAACGAGACGCTGGCGCTCTCCACGAGTGACGGCCGCGTGCTCTGGACGCACCAGGGGATCGAGGAGGAAGCCGGGCTTCTGGGCACGGCCACGCCGGCTGTCAGCGAGTCGGGAGTCGTGTCGGCCTATTCCTCGGGCGAGGTCTTCGCGCTGCTGCGCGACAACGGCCGGGTGCTCTGGAACGACAGTCTGGCCGGCTTCACGCGCACCAGTTCGGTGGCGGACATGGCCGACATCCGCGGCCTGCCGGTGATCGACCGCGACCGGGTGATCGCCGCCAGCAACGCCAACCGGGCGGTGGCGGTCGACCTGCGCCGGGGCACTCGGGTCTGGGAGGCGGAGATCGGCAGCATCGAGATGCCCTGGGTTGGCGGCGACTACATCTACCTGGTTACCACCGACGACCAGCTCGTGGCGCTCGACCGCGAAGGCGGCCGCATCCGCTGGGTCACCCCCCTACAGCGCTTCAGCGATCCGGAGGACCGGACCGGGCCGATCCACTGGCAGGGTCCGGTCCTGGCCGGCGACCGCCTATTGCTGGCGGGCACGCATGGACAGGCCATCTCGGTCTCCCCATATACCGGCCAGGTGCTTGGCGCCATCGAGCTGCCGGCCAGCGCCGCCGTCTCCCCGGTCGTCGCCGACAACACGGTGTACTTCCTGACCGACGACGCGACGCTGACGGCCTATCGCTAACCTCCTGCCGCCACCGCAAGGCTCATGTCCCTGACCGTCGCGATCGTCGGCCAGCCGAACGTCGGCAAATCCACGCTGTTCAACCGCCTGGTCGGCAAGCGCCTGGCGCTGGTCGACGACGCCCCCGGCGTGACCCGAGACCGCCGCGAGGGCGAGGGCCGGCTGTTCGACCTGACCTTCCGCCTGTTCGACACCGCGGGGATGGTGGAGGCCCGCGACGACAGCCTGGAGGCGCGCATGCGCCGGCAGAGCGAGCGCGCGGTCGCCGAGGCCGACATCGTGCTGCTGATGTACGACGCGCGCGCCGGCGTCACCGCCACCGACGAGATCCTGGCCGAGGAGCTGCGCAAGTCCGCGCGGCCGGTCCTCGTGCTCGCCAACAAGTGCGAGGGCCGGGCGGGCGAGGCGGGCTACCTGGAGGGCTACGGCCTGGCCCTGGGCGAGCCGATCGCCTTCTCGGCCGAACACGGCGACGGCCTGGACGAACTCTACGAGGGGCTGAAGGCAGCGGCGACGGAGGAGGCTGGGGTCGAAGCGCAAGCAGAGGCCCAGGCGCCGAACGTGCTGCAGATGGCCATCGTCGGGCGGCCGAACGCGGGCAAATCGACGCTGATCAACCGCCTGCTGGGCGAGGAGCGGCTGCTCACCGGCCCGGAGGCGGGCATCACGCGCGATTCCATCTCGGTCGACTGGGTGTACAAGGACCGCCCCATCAGGCTGATCGACACCGCCGGCCTGCGCCGCAAGGCGCGGGTCAGCGAGAAGCTGGAGAAGCTGGCCGTCGCCGACGCCCTGCGCGCGGTGCAGTTCGCGCAGGTCGTGGTGCTGCTCCTGGACGGCACCGAGGGCTTCGACAAGCAGGACCTGACCATCGCCAATCATGTCATCGAGGAAGGCCGGGCGCTGGTGGTGGCGGTGAACAAGTGGGACGCCGTGGCCGACAGGGACGCCGTCCTGGCCGGGGTGCGCGACCGCCTGCGCAGCTCGCTGCCGCGGGTCAAGGGCGTGCCGGTGGTGCCGGTTTCGGCGCTCAAGGGCGGCGACCTGGACAAGCTCCTGGACGCCGTGCTGCGGGTCTACGACCTCTGGAACGTCAAGATCGCCACGCCCGACCTCAACCAGTGGCTGGAGGAGGTGACCGCCGCCCATCCGCCGCCGGTCACCAACCGGCGCCGCGTCCGGCTCAAGTACATCTCCCAGCCCAAGGCGCGCCCGCCGACCTTCGTGCTGTTCTGCTCGCGGCCGGAGGACGTGCGCGAGGCCTATCTGCGCTATCTGGAGAACCAGCTCCGGCACGATTTCGACTTGCCGGCGACACCGGTGCGAATCCAGTTACGAAAAAGTTAACGCGCTCTGCCGGTCATTTTTCCAAGCGGAAGTGGAGGATTAACGCGGATTAACGAAGTCTCCAGACGGCGGTTTTCTGGGATTTAGGTAAAATACGACCAAACTCTTCAACTCTTTGTGTGTCGATGCGGGAAGCACATTGACGCGGGACGCGAATTTTCTATAAAACACCCTACAACTTCGCGGCGAGTTTGCCTGGGGGGCGACCGCGAAGCCGGGGTAGCCAAAACCTTCTGGGGGAGTGGGGAATGAGCACAGCGGCCACGCAGCCGCCGCGAGGGACGATT
>CAZLNO010000005.1:0-19693 GCA_964561005.1 uncultured Rhodovibrionaceae bacterium
GCACGCAAGTGCGCACCCCCGGACGCAATTTCCAGACATCAGGTTATACCGCCGACGAGTCCGTTCAAACGTCGGGCGGCATGACAAGGAGTATCATTATGTTCTCAAGCTCGAACGAGCGGGTCAGGCAACATCGGGAGAAGCTGCGGGCGGCCGGCCTGCGGCCGATCCAGATTTGGGTGCCGGATACCCGTCGGGCCGGATTTGCCGCGGAATGCCGGCGTCAGTCGCGCGTCGTGGCGGAGACCGACGCGGGCGACGAGGACCTGCTCGACTTCCTGGATGCCGCGATCGCGGAGGCCGAGGCGTGGCCCTGAGACGGGGCCATCTCGTGCCCGTCGCTCTTCAAGGCGATCACGGCAAGCCGCGACCCGCCCTCGTCATCCAGGCCGATCACTTCAGCGCCACCGTCACGGTCACCGTGCTCCTGCTGTCGAGCACGCGCGTCGATGCGCCGCTGATCCGCCTGGATCTCGAACCGACGCCGGAGAACGGCCTGCGCAAGCCGTCACAGATCATGGTCGACAAGGCCATGACCGTGCGGCGCGACAAGCTGGGCGAACCGTTCGGGCGCCTTGACGACGAGCTCATGCTGGCGGTCAACCGGGCCTTGATGGTCTTCCTCGGAATCGCCTGAACGCCATGAACGGCTTTCCAAGCGCTTCAGTCGCAGGACATGCTTCGGCATGCCATTCCCGCATGATGGGATTGCCGCGTTTCGGCAGGCTGAAGCCTGCCCTACGGCGTTCGCGTCGACGCGGGGCTTCGTAGGGCATGCTTCAGCATGCCCATGCTGCCGGCCGGCACGCCTGGGCTGTTCCTTGTTTCTCTGCTACACTAAAAACGAGAATCGAGTGTTACCGACGGCAAAGCCCATGCCGAATTTCCGACGCGTGTTCTGGCCCGGCGGCACCTTTTTCTTCACCGTCGTGACACATCAGCGCCAACCCTTGCTTGCACACCTCGGCGCCATCGAAGCCTTGCGGGCGGCGGTTCGCGATGCGCGTCACTCTCAGCCTTTCACGATCGACGCCTGGGTCGTGTTGCCTGATCATATGCACGCTGTCTGGACCCTGCCGCCGGGCGACAGCGATTATCCGACACGTTGGCGCCGGATCAAGGCAGGATTTTCGCGTCGCATCGGAGCTGCGCCTTGCAGGTCGGAACCAAGCACCCAGGGGCGGGACCGGGAGCGCAGATCCCCGATCTGGCAGCGCAGATACTGGGAGCACCTGATCCGCGACGAGGACGATTTTTCGAGCCACATCAATTATGTGCATTTCAACCCGGTGAAACACGAACTCGTCACATGCCCCAAGAATTGGCCGTACTCGACTTTCCATCGTTATGTGAACTTGGGACTTTATCCACCGGACTGGGGAAGTGACGATGTGACCTTTCCCGATTTCGTTGGGCGGGAATAAAGTGGCAGGCTGAAGCCTGCCCTACGGCGTTTGTGATGACGCGGGGCTTCGCAGGGCATGCTTCGCCCTGCCCTCCCGGCCGCTTCAGAACAGGCTCCGTTGCCCCTTGCCCGTGGGCGCCGCGCGCGGCTTGCGCTGTCCCGAAGGGCCGCCGCCGGAGGACGCGCCGCCGGCGACCGCCCGCAGGTGTCCGTCCGCGAACTCGATGTCCAAGGCGCGCCCGGTTTCGACCTGCGCCTTGCGGGTCAGGACCGGGCCGTCGGCCGTTTCCCGCCGGACCACGGCGAAGCCGCGTTCGAGCGTCTTCTGATAGGAATAGCTGTCCAAGAGGCGGGCCAGCGCGTCGAGCTGTCGCCGCGCCTCGCGGTGGCTGGCCTGGAGCCCCCGCCACAGCCGGCGCTCGGCGTCGAGGCGCAGCAGCGCCTCCTGCTGGCGCTCCACCTGGCGGCGCGACTGGCGACCCAGGTTGTCCGCGAGGGCCGAGAGCCGCTCGTGAGCCAGCGCGAGCTGCTGGCGCGGGTGGGGCAGGCGCCAGCCCAGGCCCGCCACCTTCTCGCTCTCCTGGCGCAGGACGCGTTCGATGCCAAGGGCCAGCCGCTCGCCGGTGTCGTCCAGGCGCTGCGCCTTTTCCTGGAGCAGCCGCTGCGGGTCCGGCAGGCCGCGCGCCAGGCCCGCCACCTGGGTGCGCCGCGCCTCGATGCCGCGATAGCCGGCGCCGGCCAGCCGCCGGGCGAGGTCCAGCACCAGGCCGGTCAGCTCGCTCTTCACCGGCACCGCGATCTCGGCGGCGGCGCTGGGCGTGGGCGCCCGGCGGTCGGCGGCGAAATCGATCAGCGTGGTGTCGGTCTCGTGCCCGACGGCGGAGATCAGCGGAATTTCGGAAGCCGCGGCGGCGCGCACCACGACCTCCTCGTTGAACGCCCACAGGTCCTCCAGGCTGCCGCCGCCGCGCGCCACGATCAGCACGTCCGGCCGGGGCACCGGCCCCTCGCGCGGCAGGGCGTTGAAGCCCTCGATGGCCGCGGCGATCTGCGGCGCGGCCGGCTCGCCCTGCACGGCGACGGGCCAGACCAGCACCCGGCGCGGGAAGCGCTCGGCCAGGCGATGCAGGATGTCGCGGATGACCGAGCCGGTGGGCGAGGTGACGACGCCGATCACCTCGGGCAGGTAGGGCAGGGCGCGCTTGCGCGCCTCGGCGAACAGGCCCTCGGCGGCCAGCTTCTTGCGCCGCTCCTCCAGCAGCTTCAGCAGCGCGCCCTCGCCGGCCAGTTCCAGCGACTCGACGATGAGCTGGTAGGTCGACTTGCCGGCGTAGGTGGTCAGCCGCCCGCTGGCGATCACCTCCAGGCCGTCCTCGGGCTGCAGCTTCAGGCGGTTGCGCACGCCGCGGAACGCCACGGCGTCCAGCACGGCGTTCTCGTCCTTCAGCCGGAAATAGCAATGGCCCGACGATGGGAAGCTGGGCCGCGAGATCTCGCCGCGCACGCGCACGCGGCCGAAGGCGCCCTCGACCGTGCGCTTCACGGCCTGGCTGATCTCGGCGACGGTGAAGATCGGGACGTTGTCGCGTCCGCCGGGCTCCGCCGGCGAACCGGGCGACGAGAGGTCGTTCCGCGTTTCTGTCATCGCCCTCATTTATGCTACAAGGCGCGCCCGAGACAAAGGGCAGGCGAGCGGAGAAAGGAACCGAGATGAAGGTGCTCGTGGTCGGTTCGGGCGGACGGGAGCACGCGCTGTGCTGGGCCCTGGCGGCCTCGCCGCTGACCGACGAACTGTACTGCGCGCCGGGCAACGCCGGCATCGCGGAGGATGCGACCTGCGTGCCGATCGCCGCCGACGACCTGGACGGCCTCGTCGCCTTCGCGCGCGACAAGGGCGTCGACCTCGTCGTGGTCGGGCCGGAGGCGCCGCTGGTCGCCGGCCTGGTCGACCGGCTGGAGACCGCCGGCATCAAGGCCTTCGGCCCCCGCGCGGCGGCGGCGCGGCTGGAGGGCTCCAAGGGCTTCATGAAGGACCTCTGCGCCGAGGCCGGGATCCCCACCGCCGCCTACCGCCGCTTTGCCGACGCGGGCGCCGCGAAGGCCTATGCGCGCGACCTGGGCGCGCCGGTGGTGGTGAAGGCCGACGGCCTGGCCGCGGGCAAGGGCGTGAGCGTCTGCGACAGCCTGGACGAGGCCGAGGCGGCGATCGACGCCGCGCTGCTGGACAGCCGCTTCGGCGACGCCGGCGCCGAGATCGTCGTGGAGGAATGCCTGGTCGGCGAGGAGGCCAGCGCCTTCGCCCTGGTCGACGGCGAGACGGCCCTGATGCTGCCCAGCGCGCAGGACCACAAGCGCGCCTACGACGGCGAAACCGGCCCCAATACCGGCGGCATGGGGGCCTACTCGCCGGCGCCGGTGATGACGCCGGAGATGGAAGAGCGCGTCCGGCGCGGGATCCTGCAGCCCACGGTGGACGCGATGCGGGCGCGCGGCACGCCGTTCAAGGGCGTGCTCTACGCCGGCCTGATGATCACCGGCGACGGTCCCAAGCTGCTGGAGTTCAACGTCCGCTTCGGCGACCCGGAGTGCCAGGTACTGATGATGCGGCTGAAGTCCGACCTGCTGCCGGCCCTGGTGGCGGCCTGCGACGGCCTGCTGCACAGCTTCGACCTGCGCTGGTTCGCCGAGAGCGCGATCTGCGTCGTGCTGGCGGCCCGGGGCTACCCCGGCGCCTATCGCAAGGGCGAGGTCATCGGCGGGCTGGACGCCGTGGCGGCGGCTGAGGACGTCAAGGTCTTCCACGCCGGCACCAGGCTGGACGAGCAGGGGCGGGTGGTGTCGAACGGCGGTCGGGTGCTGGGCGTCACCGCGCTCGGCAACGCCCTGCCCGAGGCGCATGATCGGGCCTATGCCGCGGTGTCGCGCATCGACTGGCCCGGCGGCTTCCACCGCCGCGACATCGGCTGGCGGGCGCTGGACCGGGACACGATCCAGACGGAGGATTGAGGCGGCGGCGCCAGGCTAGGCCCTGGAGACTATTCGCTACGGCTGACGGCCTGGGCTGTCCGGCGCGCGCCTCATCCATCCAGAGATAGGCGTAGCGGATGACCTGCCCCGGCTGCGGCTTCACGAGGACTCGTCAGGCAACTCGGCATCGAAGACCGCCGCGGCCTCCGGCGGCTCGGACGCGGCAATCCGCGCGACATCGGCTTCGTCGAGGTCCTCGGCCCGCACAGCCTCGCGATCGCGCTGCTTGAGGCGCTCGTACTCCTGTACTGGCATCAGGACCGGACGGGCCCGACCGTTGCGCGTGATCGACACGGGCTCCAGCAGCGCCTTGTCCTGGATCACACCAGCATGGCGCTGCAGGTCGGCGGCCTTGAATTCCAGCATGACCTTCTCGTTCATATGCATAATACGTATGATGCATCATACATGAAGGCTCGAAGGTCGCGGCAAGCCTCCTGTGATTCGCGAAAGCGTGTGTGCCGTTTTCGATCCGCATGAGCCATCCGGGTCCCTGACGGTAGGACCTCGCACCCGACCCTTCGGAATTCCTGCCCGCGTGACTCGGCGGGCAAATTCGGGCAGCATCGGTTCATGACGGGCGGGCGCCGCAAGGCGCCGCAACGGGAGAGGAGACTCCGCCATGAAAAGCCTGCTCGCCGCCGTCGCCGTCCTGGCCCTCGCCGCCTCGCCCTCGCTGGCCTGCGAGTGGATGAAGTCGGCACAGAAGGAGAGCCAGAGCGTCTCCATCATCGACGTGCAGCCGACCCCGTCCAAGCAGTCGACTCCGGCGAAGGATGCCCAGCCGGGCCAGGTCCAGTTGACCGAGACGCCCACCGAGGAGCCGGCCAAGGACGAATAGGCCCGTCGAAATCCGACGGCCCATCTTCCGGGCGCGGGGTCAGCGCCGCGCCCGGAAGAAGCCCTTGAGCGCCCGCGCGCAGGCGGTCTCGTCCAGGCCGCCGATGACTTCCGGCCGGTGGTGGCAGGTCGGCTGGTCGAACACGCGCGCGCCATGCTCGACCCCGCCGCCCTTGGGGTCGTAGGCGCCGAAGTACAGCCGCCGGATGCGCGCGAAGGCGATCGCCGCCGCGCACATCGCGCAGGGCTCCAGCGTGACATAGAGGTCGCAGCCTTCCAGCCGCTTCTCCCCGCGCCGGGCGGCGGCCTCGCGGATGACCAGCATCTCCGCGTGGGCCGTCGGGTCGCTGTCGCGCTCCACGCGGTTGTGCGCGCGGGCCAGCACCTCGCCCGTCGCGCCGTCCACCAGCACGGCGCCCACCGGCACCTCGCCCGCCGCCGCGGCCGTCTCGGCCTCGGCCAGGGCCAGGCGCATGGGCCGGTGCGGATCGCTGCGCGTGGGCATCCGAGACTCCCCTCTCGCCGTCGGTTGATCGGCATCATTGTCCATCCCCGCGCCGCCGGCCAAGCCTTGCCGCGCAATCCGGTTGATCGGCTCCCGCGAAGCCGTTACGCAGACGGGCAAGCGGGCCGTCGCCGACGAACACGGTCCACGAACACGAGGGAGCGCCGCATGCTCGACACCGACCTGGAAACCGTCTGCTGGCTGATCGTCAAGCTGCGCGAGTTCGAGGTGGAGGACTCGCTGCCCGCCGAACCGACCGACGACGACGAGACCCTCTCGCCCGACCAGCCCAGCGAGCAGGAAGAGATCCTGGAAGGCTACCTCCAGAAGGTGCGCGAGGACCCGATCTACGCCGACGTCAAGCGGATCGTCGACGACCTGAACGAGGACGCGCAGATCGAGCTGGTGGCGCTGATGTGGCTGGGCCGCGGCGACTACAACGGCCCGGCGGAGTGGCCCGAGGCGGTGCGCGAGGCCCGGGCGCGGCACAACGATTTCACCGCCGACTACCTGCTCGGCACGCCGCTGGTCTCGGACTACCTGGAGGAGGGCCTGAGCCAGCTCGGCCTCGGCTGCGAAGGCACAGAGGCCTGGTGGTCCGAGTGACGCGCTGGGGCTGGCGAAGTTTCGAATGACTGGGCGCAAGCGCAGGCGGGTCAAGCTGTCCAGAAACCAGAAGCGATCGGGCCGTGAAGCTCAGAGCGACGGAGACGCTGACGATCCGGCGACCGAACGCACCGCGACCGTCGCCACCCCGGCTTGTGCTGGGGGCGAGCCGCGGGAGAATGCGGTCGCGGACGATGCCCTCCAAGACCGGATACGCCAGGCGCAGAGTCCTGCCGAAGCCGCGCAGTGGCAGGCGTTGCGGGAGAGGAACGCCCTGCTCGAGGAGCATCGAAAGGACCGCCAGCATCGCCGGCGCCTGGTCGCTTTCCAGACCTACACAGACGGGCTGTTGCCGATTTTCGTGATGCTGGTCGGTATCCTCCTTGTGATTCTGGATTACCATTACGTCGGGTTTATGTTTGTCGGAGCAGGGCTTTGGACGGTGGCGCCGAAGTTCGTCGAGCGGATGACGGACGCCATCCGACGCAACGGAGCGGACTGATGCATGCGCTGCGCTGGCGGCCCATGATGGTGGGCTTGCTGTCGATGCTGATTGTCGCGGCGATCTTGTGGTTGCTGGCGTCGAATGTGGTGATCGAAGACGTCCAGTTTGTCCTGGCCGCCGTGATGGGCGCGGCGGTCGTGCAGGCGTTCGCCGCATTCAAGGCCTTCATGCGCGTGCAAAAATCGTCGGATTTGATTGTCGATTTCGACAGCGACAGCGTTCGACTCGCCGTCAAACTGGTATCGGAGAAGGCGAGGCGACAGAAACCGATCAGGCGTCAAGCGAGTGAAGCCGTCGCGTTCACGTCTCCGAGAGAGCTTTTGAAGGCGGACAAGGCGCTTGCGCTGGCATCGCTCAGAATGGAACTCGAACGCGCGCTCCGGGACGTGGCGGCCCGGCACGAACTGCCGGAGCGGGAGATCATAACCGTGTCGCGCCTTGTCGATCTTCTGATCGAGCGTCAGGTTTTACCGCCGTTTCTTAGCGAGGCCATCAGGGAAATTCACCGGGCCAGCAATCAGGCCGTGCACGGGTACGAGACCTCGGATACGGTCGCGAGCGAGATTGTCGAAAATGGGGAGCAAATCATTTCCTATATCGACCAGATTCGCGACCGACACGCGCAGTCGTGAACATGGGCCGCATGGCGCACGATAATCCTCCCCGCATCGGCGTGACCCTGGACAGCGAGGAGGCCGGCGGCTGGTCGCGGCTGCCTTGGTACGCGCTGCGGCAGAATTACTGCGAGGCCGTCCACCTGGCCGGCGGCCTGCCCGTCGTCCTGCCGCACCTGCCGGAGCGCGCCGAGGCCTATCTCGACGCGCTGGGTGGCCTGGTGGTCACCGGCGGCGCCTTCGACGTCGACCCGTCGCTGTTCGGCGCCGAGACGCGGCACGCGACGGTAACGACCAAGGAGCGCCGCACCGCCTTCGAGCTGGCGATGGTCAAGGGCGCGCTGGCGCGCGACCTGCCGGTGCTGGGCATCTGCGGCGGGCAGCAGCTTCTCAACGTCGTCCTGGGCGGCACGCTGATCCAGCACATTCCCGACGAGGTGCCCGACGCCCTGGCGCACGAGCAGCCCAACCCGCGCACCGAGCCCGGCCACGCCGTTCACGTCACGCCCGACACGCTGCTGCACCGGATCGTGGAACTGGAGGGGCTGGCGGTGAACTCCGCGCACCACCAGGCGGCCAAGGACGTGGGTCCCGGCGTCGTGGTCAACGCCCGCGCGCCCGACGGAGTCATCGAAGGCATCGAGCATCCCGGCTACCGCTTCTGCCTGGGCGTGGAGTGGCATCCCGAATTTCACATCAGCGCCGGCGACGCCCGCATCTTCGCGGCCTTCGTCGCCGCCTGCCGGTCGGGGGAGGCGGGCTAGGCCGATGGCGGACGGCGGCGGCGCCAGGGTGGCGAAGTGGATCGCGCGCGCCGGGCTGTGCTCCCGGCGCGAGGCGGAGCGGCTGATCGCGCGGGGCCGCGTGGCCGTGGACGGCGAGCCGCTGGACGAGCCAGGCGTCAGTGTCGACGATCCCGGCCGCATCACGGTCGACGGCGAGCCGCTGCCCGCGCCCGAGCCGACGCGGCTGTTCCGCTACCACAAGCCGCGCGGGCTGGTGGTGGCCGAGCGCGATCCGCACGGGCGGGAGACCATCTACGACCAACTGCCGGACGGGCTGCCGCGCGTGGTGCCGGTGGGGCGGCTCGACCTCGCCTCGGAGGGGCTGCTGCTGCTGACCAACGACGGCGAACTGAAACGGCGCCTGGAATTGCCGGCGACCGGCTGGACCCGGCGCTACCGCGTGCGCGTTCATGGCGAGGCTGATCCCGACGCGCTGGCCGGGCTCGCCGGGGGCATCGAGATCGACGGCGTGCGCTATGGCGGCATCCAGGCGCGGGTGGACCGCCGGACCGGCGCCAACACCTGGTTGACCGTCGCGCTGCGCGAGGGCAAGAACCGCGAGGTGCGCCGGGTGATGGAACACCTGGGCCTGCGGGTGAACCGCCTGCTGCGCGTGGCCTACGGCCCCTTCCAGCTCGGCAGCCTGAAGCCGGGCGAGTTGGCCGAGGTGCCGCCCAAGGTGCTGGCCGAGCAGCTTGGCCAGGGCGACGCCGGCCGGCCGAAGACCGGCACCGCCAAGGCCCGGCCGAAACAGGAAACCAAGCCCGGGAAGCGCAAGCCCAGCCATGCGAATCGTCGCCGGACGGCATAGGGGTCGGCGCCTGGAGGCGCCCGAGGGGACCGAGGTTCGGCCGACCAGCAGCCTCGCCCGCGAATCCCTGTTCAACGTGCTGACCCACGGCAAGCTGGCGGCCGACGGCTGTCCGCTGGCCGAGGCGGTGGTGCTGGACGCCTTCGCCGGCAGCGGCGCCAACGGGCTGGAGGCGCTGTCGCGCGGGGCGGCGCGGGTGGTCTTCATGGAGAGCCAGGCCGCCGCCCTGGCGGCGCTGCGCGGCAACCTGCGTAACCTGGGCGAAAGCGGCCGGGCGACCATCCTGCAATGCGACGTGCTGCGCCCGCCGTCCGCGCGCGAGGCCTGCAACCCGGCGATCCTCGACCCGCCCTATGGGCAGGGGCTCGCTCCGCCGGCCCTGACGGCGCTGGCCCGCGCCGGGTGGCTGGCGCCCGGCGCGCTGGTGGCCGTGGAGCTGATGAAGACCGAGGACCTGAAGGTGCCCGAGGGCTTCGCGGAGCTGGACACCCGCAAGTACGGCAAGGCCAAGCTGGTCTTCCTGCGCGCGCCGTCCTGACGCGGCTGTCGCCGCGTCCCCCTCCCTGGCCCTCCCCCAAAGGGGAGGGAACGCCGTCACGAACGTTCCTGCCCACTCAGACCAGCGGGAATTGAATTTGACCCGTCATCCCGGATGCGATGCAGCACGTCAGTGCTGCTTCGCTGGTCCGGGATCTGATCGCCGCGTGGCACGAAGGTCCCGTGTCCGCGCCGCATCACTGCGTGCCGCGGCGCGCACGGGACGACGGTTCCGTATTTATTTCCGCTGGTATCAGACCCGGTCCCTTCCCCCCTTGGGGGAAGGCCAGGATGGGGGACGCGTCCGTCAGGGCGCGTCATGCGCCCAAGCTACCGAAAGCGTTCCAGGTGCCCGGCGAACTGCCGCGCGCAGTTGGCCCAGGAGAAGCGCAGCGCGAACGCGCGGCAGCGCTCGGAAGGTATCTCCAGCGCCCGGGTCGCCGCCGCGCGCAAGTCCTCGTCCAGCACGCCGACGGGCTGGTCGGCGATGACGTCCCTTGGCCCCGGCACCGGGAAGGCGGCCACGGGCACGCCGCAGGCCAGGGCTTCGAGTTGCACCAGGCCGAAGGTGTCGGTTTTGCTCGGAAACACGAAGACGTCGGCGGCGGCGTAATGGCGGGCCAGGTCCTCGCCCACCTTCGCCCCGGTGAAGTGGGCGTCGGGATAGCGTGCCCGCAGCGTATTGAGCGATGGACCGCCGCCGACGACCACCTTGCTGCCGTCGAGGTCCAGGTCCAGGAAGGCCCCGATGTTCTTCTCCACCGCCACCCGGCCGACGTAGAGGAAGATCGGCCTCTTCAGCTCCAGGTCGTCCAGGGCGTCCTTGGGCCGCGGGCGGAACAGCTCGGTGTCGACGCCGCGCGACCAGAGCACAAGGTTGCGGAATCCGTAACCCGTCAGCTCCTGGCGCAGGGTCTGCGTCGTCACCATGGTCCGCGCCGCCGGGGCGTGGAAGCGGCGCAGCAGGGCGTAGCCGTGGCGCGCCGGGATGCGCGTGCGGGCCTCGACGTACTCGGGAAAGCGGGTGTGGAACGAGGTGGTGAAGGGCCAGCCGCGCCGGCGACAGTGCGCGCGCGCCGCCCAGCCCAGCGGGCCCTCGGTGGCGATGTGCACCGCCTCGGGCGCGAAGTCGTCCAGCAGCCGCCGCAACTTGCGCCCCGGCGCCACCGCCAGGGGAATCTCGGCGTAGCCGGGGCAGGGCAGCGTGCGAAAGCGGTCCGGCGCGACCACCATCACCTCGTGGCCCAGCGCCGACAGTTCCTCCACCACGCGGGTCAGCGACCGGACGACGCCGTTGATCTGCGGCGCCCAGGCGTCGGTCACCAGGGCGAGGCGCATCAGGCGGCTTCCAGCATGTGGAACTGCCGCTGCTCCGCCCAGTTCAGCACCTCCAGGCGGCCGTCGGCGTGCTCCACCAGCGCGGTGCAGCTTTCCACCCAGTCGCCGTCGTTGATGTAGGTGATGCGCCCGATCGGCCGGTGCTCGGCCTTGTGGATGTGGCCGCAGATGACCCCGTCGACGCCGTGGCGCCGCGCCTCCTCGGCCACCGCGGTCTCGAAGTCGTCGATGTACTTGACGGCGTTCTTGACCTTGGTCTTCAGGTAGGCGGAGAGCGACCAGTAGCCGAAGCCCAGCCGCCGCCGCGCCAGGTTGAACCAGTGGTTGGCGGCGATCATGAAGTTGTAGGCCCAGTCGCCCAGCAGCGCCAGCCACTTGGCATAGCTGACGATGCCGTCGAACTGGTCGCCGTGCAGCACCAGGAAGCGGCGGCCGTCGGCGGTCTCGTGGACGGCCTGCGGCGTGACCTCGACATCGCAGAAGTGGACGCCGGTATAGCCGCGCAGCAGCTCGTCGTGGTTGCCGGGGATGTAGACGACCCGCGTGCCTTTGCGGGCCTTGCGCAGGATGGCCTGGACCACGGCGCTGTGGCTCTCCGGCCAGTACCAGGTCCGCTTCAGCCGCCAGCCGTCGAAGATGTCGCCGACCAGGTAGAGCACGCGCGACTCGGTGTTGTTCAGGAAGTCGAGCAGGAACTCCGCCTTGCAGCCGCGCGTGCCCAGGTGGATGTCCGAGATGAAGATGGCGCGATAGCGCCGGCGCAGCGGTCCGATGGTGCCATGCATCGCCGTCGCCTTCCCGTTCGTGGCCGGTTTCGGGCAGGGCGGACGCTACATCTTGTGTCTAACGAGAATGCTGCGGTTTCATCAAAGTCTTGTGACATCAAGCCGCGCGTGCTTGCTTGCGGCAATGGACATGCGAACGCCGCCGCCCTCGACCGCGGCCCAGCGCCTCTGCGTCATCTACAATCCCGTCGCCGGCTGGCGGAAACGGGGGCGCTTCCGGCGTACGCTGGCGGCGCTGCGGGACCTGGGCTGCGAGTTGCGGGTGCTGGAAACCCGCCATGCCGGCCACGCCGAGGTCCTGGCGCGCGAGGCGCCGGCCTGCGACCGCCTGGTGGTGGCCGGCGGCGACGGGACGCTGAACGAGGTGCTGAACGGCCTGGCCGGGCGCGGCGACGCGCCGCCGGTGGCGCTGATCCCGCTGGGCACGGCGAACGTGGTGGCGCGCGAATTGGGGCTGTCGCTGAAGCCCGAGCGCGTCGCCCGCGCCATCGTCCACGGCCCGGCGACGCCGGCGCACCTCGGCGCGGCGAACGGCCGGTACTTCGCCCAGATGGCGGGGATCGGCTTCGACGCGCAGCTCGTCGCGCGGGTGTCGCCGGGGGTGAAGCGCGTGATCAGCCAGGGCGCCTATGTCCTGGCCTTCCTGCGGATGCTGGCGACCTTCCGTTCCCCGGACTACCAGGTGCGGGTCGACGGGGTTGCCCACACGGCGAAGTCGCTCATCGTCGCCAAGGGGCGACGCTACGGCGGCCCCTTCGTGCTGGCGCCTGAGGCCCGGCCGTGGCGGCCGGATTTTCAGGTTTGCCTCTACGATCGCTCGGGCGTGCCGGCGATCGTCGGTTACGGGCTGGCGCTGCTCACGGGCCGCACCCACCGGCGTCGGGACGTGCGCATCCTTTCGGCCCGCCGGGTCGAGGTGCGCGACGCGGCGGGCGAGCCGGTGCAGCTCGACGGCGACGCGGCGGCGCGCCTGCCGGTCGACATCCGCCTGGTCGAGAACGCCGTGCGCTTCGTGCTGCCGGAGGACGCTCAGCTTCCCGCCAGCGTCATGCCCTCCACGCGCAGCGTCGGCGAATCGGTGCCGTAGCGGAACTCCAGGTCGCTGGCCGGGGTGAGGTTGCGGAACATCTCCTTCAGGTTGCCGGCCAGGGTGACCTCGCTGACCGGATAGGAAAGCCGGCCGTTCTCGATCCAGAAGCCGGCGGCGCCGCGGCTGTAGTCGCCGGTGACGCCGTTCACGCCCATGCCCATCATCTCCATGACGTAGAAGCCCTCGTCGATGTCGGCCATCAGGTCCTCGGGCGTGGCCGCGCCGGGCGCCAGGTAGAGGTTGGTGGTGGCCGGCGCGGGCGGCGCGGCGGTGCCGCGCGCGGCGTGCCCGGTCGACGCCAGGCCGAGCTGGCGCGCCGAGCTGAGCGAGAGGATCCAGGTGGTCAGCCGCCCGTCCTCGATGACGTTGCGGCGCCGGTTCGCCAGCCCCTCGGCGTCGAAGGGCTTGGACTTCAGGCCGCGCGGGCGGTGCGGGTCGTCGACGACGGTGATGCCCGGCGCGAAGATGGCCTCGCCCAGCTTGTCCTTCAGGAAGGAGGTGCCGCGCGCCACCGCCGGCCCGCTGATGGCCCCGGCCAGATGGCGCAGCAGGCTGTTCGCCACGCGCGGGTGGTAGACCACGGGGTACCGCCCGGTCTTGGCCCGGCGCGGATGCAGGCGGCGGACCGTGCGCTCCCCGGCGCGGCGGCCGACGGCCTCGGGGTCCTCCAGGTCGCTGCCATAGACGGCGGAGTGGAAGGCGTAGTCGCGCTCCATCGCCGTGCCCTCGCCGGCCAGCACCGCGCAGCCCACGGAGTGCGAGGAATTCGTGTAGCCGCCCCGGAAGCCGTTGCTGGCCGCCAGGGCGATGGTGGCGCGGCCCCAGTTGGCCTCCGCGCCCTCGGAGTTGGTGATGCCGTCGACCGCGCGCGCGGCCTCCTCGCAGGCGCGGGCGCGCTGGATCAGGTCCTCCGCGCCGGGCTCGGCCGGGTCGAAGTTGTCGAGCCGCGGCCAGTCGCCCGCCAGCTCGCCCGGCTCGGCCAGGCCGCAATAGGGGTCCTCCGGCACGCCGCGGGCCATCGCCACGGCGCGCGCGACCAGCTCGTCCAGCGCGTCGCCCTTGAAGTCGGAGGAGGAGACGCAGGCCTGGCGCTTGCCGACCAGGACGCGCAGGCCGATGTCGGCCTCCTCGCTGCGCTCCAGCCGCTCGACCTGGCCCAGGCGCCGGGCGTGGGCGATCGACACCGAATCGACCATGACCGCATCGGCGGCGTCGGCGCCGGCCTTGCGGGCCTTGGCGAGCAGGTCTTCCAGGCGGTTGAGGGCGTCGTCGACGGCGCTGTCGCGTGGGCTCATGCGCGGCCTCTTTTCTGGCTCGGGTGGCAGGGACTGCCTGCTATATAGGCGCCCGCCCGCCGGGGTGGCTACCCCGGGGTTGGGCAATGCACGGACCGACCTTGGCGGGGCGGGGGCACGCCTCCGCCACGAAGGTGACGGCGGCATTGGATGTGTTGGGTTATTCGGCCGATGCACCCATAATGGTGGTGGGCGCCTTCGTGTGGTGGGTGGGCTGCCAGACCATATCGGCGCTCCTTCTGGCCATGGAGGATGACGAATGACCTTTACCGAAGCCGCCTTCATCGGCATGGGCCTTGGGCTGGCGTTCGGCGTTTCGGCGCTTGCCGTCGCCTATCTGACGAAGCCGACGCGCAGCGGTCGTCGGGACCACCACGTCCGTTAGGTTTCTCCCTCGCCATCAAGGTTCGCATTTGAGGCCAATCGATCGGGGAGGCCGCGCCATGCATCGTCTCGCCGCCGCCCTCGTCGCCCTGCTGCTGGCCCTGCCGGTCCGTGCGCAGGCGCCCGTCGACGCCGACGAGCTGGCGATCTACCGCAACGATCTTGCGCTGGTGACGGACAGCCGCGAGGTCGACCTTTCCCCCGGCGAGCACGCGCTGCCGCTGGAGGGTATCAGCCCCGGCGCGGTACCCGACAGCCTCGACCTCGCCGGCGACGGCATGCGCCTGCTGGAACTGCGGCTGGCACCCTGGCCGGTGAGCGAGCAGGCGCTGCGCACGGCCTATCTCGGCCGGGAGATCACGCTGGTGCAGCCGGACCCCGACGGCGAGGGCGAAGTGGCCCGCGCGGCCCGAATCCTGGCGGTCGAGGGCGGCCTGGTGCTGGAAACGGAACAGGGCATCGCCGTCGACCCGCCCGGCCGCCTGGTGTTTCCCGACCTGCCGGAGGGCTTTTCCACGATCCCGCGCGCGGAGGTGCGGGTCGCGGTCGAGTCGGGCGGCGCGCGCGAACTGACGCTGCGCTACCTGAGCCGCGGCCTGTCGTGGCGGGCGAGCTACGTGGCGCGCTGGGACGGCGCGGCCGGCACCCTGGACATCACCGGCCTGGCGAGCCTGGAGAACGGGCTGTCGCGGCCGGTGCATGCCGAGGCGTTGACCCTGGTCGCCGGCGAGGTCTCGGTGTCACCGCAGGAGCAGGCGCCGCGGCCGCGGCCGCGGGCCGAGATGCGCGCAATGGCCGCCGCCCAGGCGCCGCCGCCGGAGCCGGCGAGCCGCGCCGACCTGCGGCTCTATCCCCTGTCCGGCGCGGTGACGTTGCCGCCCGGAGGGACGGTGCAGCGGCCGCTGCTGCAGGCCGGCGATGTCGCCGCCGAGCAGCGCTACACCATCGAGGGGCTGGCGACCGCCTGGCCCCGGCGCGGCGACGAGGAGGAAACGACGGCGCGCTTTCGCCTCGTGGTCCCGGACACCCGCAAGGCCGGGCTCGGCCGGGCGCTGCCGGCGGGCACGGTGCGGGTCTACGCCGACGGGGTGTTCCGCGGCGCCCAGGCGATCGACGACATCCCGCTGGGCAACGAGCTGGCGCTGGACCTCGGCGCGGCCTTCGACGTCACCGCCACCGCGCGGCAGACCGACTTCGAGCGGCTGACCGACGAGGTCTACGAAATCGCGCAGGCCATCACCGTGAGGAACGCCAAGGACAGCGCGGCCACGGTCCGCGTCGTGGGCCGCTTCCCGCCGGAGTGGGACATGGTCTCGGAGAGCCACGCGCACACCCGCGAGAGCGCGACGCGGCCGGTCTGGACGCTGGCGGTGCCGGCGGCGGGCGAGGCCGAACTGACCTACCGCGTGCGCGTGCGGCGGTGAATGTCGGGGTGCGGGACCTTCGACATGACCCACGACAAGATCGCCACCCGCCTGTACGTGGAGGACGACCTGGGCGAGGGGCGCACGCTCGGGCTGGACCACGCGCGGGCGCACTTCCTGCGCTCGGTGCTGCGGCTGTCGCGCGGGGCGGTGCTGGCCGTGTTCAACGAGCGCGACGGCGAGTGGCGGGCGCGCATCGACGGCCTGGGCAAGGGCTGGGCCTCGCTGGCGGTGGAAGACCGGCGCCGCCCGCCCGCGCCCGAGCCCGACCTCTGGCTGGTGTTCGCGCCGATCAAGCGCGCGCGGCTGGACTTCATGGTGGAGAAGGCGACCGAGCTGGGCGTCTCGGTCCTGCAGCCGGTGTTCACCCGCCACACCGACGTCGCCCGCGTGAACACCGAGCGCCTGGCCGCCAACGCCCGCGAGGCCGCCGAGCAGTGCGAGCGCCTGAGCGTGCCGGAGGTGCGCGCGCCCCTGGACTTCCAGGACCTGCTGGCCGGCTGGCCGAGCACGCGGCGCGTCCTGCTGTGCGCGGAAACCGGCCACGCCCGGCCCGCGGCGGAGGCGCTGGCGGATATCGCGGGCGAGGCGGGGCGCCAGGCCGGGGCGCTCACGACTCCGTTACCCTGGGCGGTCATGACCGGGCCGGAAGGCGGCTTTCACGTCTCCGAACTTGACGCCCTGCGCAAACTGCCCTTTGTTACCGCCGTCGGTCTGGGACCCCGTGTCCTGCGGGCCGACACCGCCGCGCTGGCGGCGCTCGCGTGCTGGCAGGCCTGGCTGGGCGACGGCGACCTTCGGCCGCCCGAGCGGAGCGGATGAGGCGGTCGTGCGACGACCGTCGCGGGCCGAGCCGGACGCGAAGCGGCAGGGGCGCCGGCGGTATCGACGATTCCACGCGTAGCGACCCGCCCGCGAGAGAGCCATGTCCGCACCGCCGACCGAAAAAGGCGCGCCGATCGAGAGCAAGGACCAGCTCGTCGCCTTCCTCGAACAAGGCTGCAAGCCGCCCGCCGACTGGCGCATCGGCACCGAGCACGAGAAGTTCGGCTTCACCGTCGACGACCATCGCCCGCTGCCCTACGAGGGCGAGGGCGGACGCCCCGGCGTGCGCGACCTGCTGGAGGGCATGGCGGAGCTGGGCTGGACCCCGGTCTACGAGGGCGGGAACCCGATTGCCCTGAAGATGCCGGACGGCTGCAACATCTCGCTGGAGCCGGGCGGGCAGTTCGAGCTGTCCGGCCGCCCCGTCGGCAACCTGCACGAGACCTGCCACGAGGTGAACGGCCACCTGGCGCAGGTGAAGCAGGTGGCCGAGCCGCTGGGCGTGGGCATGCTGGGCATGGGCTTCACGCCCGACTGGCGGCGCGAGGAGATCCCGTGGATGCCCAAGGGCCGCTACGGCATCATGCGCCGCCACATGCGGAAGATGGGCAATCTCGGCCTCGACATGATGCTGCGCACCTGCACGGTGCAGGTGAACCTGGACTTCGCCAGCGAGGCCGACATGGTGCAGAAGTTCCGCATCGGCCTGGCGCTGCAGCCGGTGGCGACCGCCCTGTTCGCCAACTCGCCGTTCACCGAGGGCAAGCCCAACGGCTTCCTGTCGTATCGCAGCCACATCTGGACCGACACCGACCCCGACCGCACCGGCGACCTGCCCTTCGTGTTCGAGGACGGCATGGGGTTCGAGCGCTATGTCGACTACGCGCTCGACGTGCCGATGTACTTCGTCTACCGCGACGGCACCTACATCGACGCCTCGGGGCAGTCCTTCCGCGACTTCCTGAAGGGCGAGCTGCCGGCCCTGCCCGGCGAGATCCCCTCGATCAGCGACTGGGGCGACCATCTGACGACGCTGTTCCCCGAGGTCCGGCTGAAGACCTTCCTGGAAATGCGCGGGGCCGACGGCGGACCCTGGAACATCCTCTGCGCCCTGCCGGCGCTCTGGGTCGGGCTGCTCTATTCCGGCGAGGCGCAGGACGCCGCCTGGGATCTGGTCAAGACCTGGACCGAGGAGGAGCGCCGCCATCTGCGTCACGCCGTGCCCCGCGAGGGGCTGCGGGCGCGCTTCCGCCAGGGCACGGTGCGCGACCTGGCGCTGCGGGTGCTGGAAATCGCCGAGTATGGGCTGATGCGCCGCCACCACATGGACGGCAGCTATGGCCAGGACGAGCGGCAGTTCCTCACCGCCCTGCGCCGCATCGCCGAGAGCGGCGAGACCCCGGCGGAGGAAAAGCTGCGCCGCTTCCACGAGGCGTGGAACGGCCGCGTCGACCCGATCTACGAGATTTACGCGTACTGATGAGTCCCGCCGGTCGCGGGCTTGAGTCCATAGGCGTTGAATTCGGCCCTTGCGCCGGTCGGGGTCTCCGGCCCCGACCGGAACGTTTCGGGTGACACGTGGCGCTTGAAACGTTCGAAGCGCGGCCGGAGACCGCGCCCCGCCGCTACAAAGTTAACACCTATGGGGCTTGCCCCCGACCGGAACGTTTCCGTCTCCGGCCGATGTGGACCGCCGGGCTGCACAGCAGGGTTAAAAGGCGTTACCCTGGCGCGCCGCGACCCACGGGACGACAGGACACGCGATGACCGAGACCACGACCGGCGGCGCCCTGCAAGGGCTGAAGGTGATCGACCTGACCCGCGTGCTGGGCGGGCCGTACTGCACCCAGATCCTCGCCGACCACGGCGCCGACGTGATCAAGATCGAGCCGCCGCAGGGCGACGAGGTGCGCGACTGGGGGCCGCCGTTCCACGACGACGACGCCTCCTACTTCATCGGCGTGAACCGCAACAAGCGCAGCATCGCCCTCGACCTGCGCGAGGAGCAGGGTCGCGAGGTGCTGCTGCGCTTCCTGGCGGGCGCCGACGTCCTGGTGGAGAACTTCAAGCCCGGCGCGATGGAACAGTGGGGGCTGGGCTACGAGGCGGTTGTGAAGCCGCGCTTTCCGCGTCTGGTCCACTGCCGCATTTCCGGTTTCGGCGGCGAGGGGCCGCTGGGCGGCATGCCCGGCTACGACGCCGTGGTGCAGGCGATGGCGGGGATGTTCTCCATCAATGGCGACAAGTCGAGCGGCCCGACCCGCATCGGCATTCCGCTGGTGGACCTGGGCACCGGGCTCTACGCCTGCATCGGCATCCTGATGGCGCTGCTGGAGCGTGAAAGGTCGGGGGCCGGGCAGTTCCTGGACATGACGCTCTACGACTGCGGCCTGGCGCTGATGCATCCGCACGCGCCGAACTACTTCCTCTCCGGCAAGGTGCCGGAGCTGACCGGCAACGCCCACCCGAACATCAGCCCCTACGACAAGTACCGCACGGCGACCTGCGACATCTTCGTCGCCATCGGCAACAACCGCGCCTTTCGCCGCTTCTGCCACGAGCTGGGCGTGCCGGAGCTGCTCGACGACCCGCGCTTCGCCGACAACCGCGACCGCGTGGTCAACCGCGCCGAGCTGACCGAGGCGCTGCAGGGGCCGCTGTCGCAGGTGGACGGCCACGCCTTCGGCGAGCGCATGCTGGCGATCGGCGTGCCCGTCGGCCCGGTGGTGGACACCGCCGAGGCCTTCGCGCATCCGCACACCGCGCACCGGCGCATGACGCTGGACAAGGACTGGTACCGCGGCACCGGCACGCCGGTGAAGCTCTCGCGCACGCCCGCGCGCCTGCGCAACGAACCCCCGCGCTTCAGCCAGCACGCCCGCGAGGTCCTGGCCGAGCACGGCTTCGACGAGGCCGA
>CAZLNO010000005.1:19793-25201 GCA_964561005.1 uncultured Rhodovibrionaceae bacterium
CGAGGCGGACACCGCGCCCTACTGCCGCTCCTGGCGGGACGACTGGGTGGGGCGGACGCCGCTGGTGCTGCGCCCCGAGTCGACGGAGCAGGTGGCGGAGCTGGTGCGCATCTGCGCCGAGGCGCGCGTCCCCATCGTGCCGCAGAGCGGCAACACCGGGCTGACCGGCGCCTCGCAGCCGCACGACACGGGACGGGAAGTCATCCTCTCCACCCAGCGGATGACCCGCATCCGCGAGATCGACGCCGACAACGACACCATGACGGTGGAGGCCGGGGTGATCCTGCAGGACATCCAGCAGGCGGCGGCCGAGGCGGACCGGCTGTTCCCGCTCAGCCTGTCGGCCGAGGGGTCCTGCCGCATCGGCGGCAACATCGCCACCAACGCCGGCGGCACGCAGGTGCTGCGCTACGGCAACACGCGCAACCTGGTGCTGGGGCTGGAGGTGGTGCTGCCCGACGGCCGGGTCTGGGACGGCCTGCGCGGCCTGCGCAAGGACAACACCGGCTACGACCTGAAGCAGCTCTTCATCGGCGCCGAGGGCACGCTGGGCGTCATCACCGCCGCCGTGCTGCGGCTGTTCCCCAGGCCGACGGACATCCAGACCGCGATGCTGGCGGTGCCCGACCCGGCGGCGGCGGTGAGGCTGCTGGGCCATCTGCGCGGCGCGCTGGGCGAGTGCGTCAGCACCTTCGAGCTGCTGCGCGGAATCTGCCTGGACGCCGTGGCGACGCACCTGGGCCACGCGCATCCCTTCGCCGGACGGCACGACTGGTACGTCCTGCTGGAGCTGGCCGGGCAGGGCCAACAGGACACGCTGCGCGCGCCGCTGGAGAACGCCCTGGCCGAGGCTTTCGAGCAGGGGCTGGCGCTGGACGGCGTGCTGGCGGAGTCGGGCGAGCAGGCGCGGCGCCTCTGGGCCATCCGCGAGGACCAGGCGGACGTGCAGAAGCATATCGGCGTGGGCATCAAGCACGACATCGCCGTGCCGGTCTCGCGCATTCCCGAATTCCTGGAGCGCGCCGACGCCGCGCTGGCGCAGGCCTATCCCGGCGTGCGGCTCTACGCCTTCGGCCACGTCGGCGACGGCAACCTGCACTACAATCCGATCCAGCCGCCGGACTGGTCGGCCGAGGCCTTCCGCGCCGAGCGCGGGCGCGTCAACCGCGTCGTCCACGACATCGTCGACGAGCTGCGCGGCTCCATCTCGGCCGAGCACGGCCTGGGCCGCCTGCGCCTGGCCGAGGCGGAGCGCTACAAGTCCGCCGTGGAGCTGGAGATGATGCGCGCCCTCAAGCGCACCCTGGACCCGCACGACATCATGAACCCCGGCAAGGTGGTGCGGGTGTGAGTGGCGCCTCGGCGCCGGCTCACCCCAAGCCGATCGCGGGGCGCGGGCTTGCCCGCGCCCCGAACGTTTTTCCCTCCACGTGTGGAGAAAACGTTCCGGTCGGGGTCAAGACCCCGACCGGCACTTTTCGCACGCATCATCCCCAGTCACACACTCACCCCAAACCGTCCTGAACCAGGGCCAGGCCGATCAGCGCCAGCACCGCCAGCAGCACGCGGTAGAACACCCGCTGGCTGAGCCGGCGGCGCAGCCGCTGCCCGCCGAGCACGCCGAGCAGCACCGGCAGGCCGGCCAGCGCGGAGGCCGCCAGCTCCGCCCCCGTCGTCGCGCCCTCCCACACCAGCAGGCCGTAGAGCGGCACGCTGCCCGTCAGGAACAGGATGCCGCAGGCGGTGACGAAGCTGTCCGGCGGCAGCCGCAGGGCGGCCAGGAAGGTGGCGACCGGCGGCCCGAAGAGGCTGGACAGCCCGCCCAGGAAGCCGGCCACGGCGCCCACCGCGAGCCCGGCCGGCCGCTCCGCCCGTGCCGGCAGGGTGAAGCCGCGCGTGAACGCCTGGGTCAGCGCGAAGGCGACCACGATGAGGCCCAGCGCCAGCGCCGCCGTGCCGGGGTCCATCCGGGTGAGCAGGCTCACGCTGACCAGCGTGGCCGCCAGCAGCGTGAGCATCATCGGCCAGAACCGGCGGATGACGGCGCCGTAGCGTCGGCCGTTGAGGGCCTGCCAGAGGTTGGAGCCCAGCACCGGGAAGGTCATCAGCCCGATGGCGTCCACCACCGGCAGGTAAATTGATAGCAGCGGCACGGTCACCAGCGGCAGGCCCACGCCCACGGTGCCCTTCACGAGCCCCCCGGCCAGGAAGGCCGCGGCGGCATAGGCCAGGAAGAACGGATCGAGGGGCATGGGCGGCGGCTTCTCCCGGAGCGGGGCGGTGGGGTTGGGGGGATCGCTCCTTCCCTACCCCTGGTGCCGGATGCGTGTCGAGGCTGCCAGGAATTGAATTCGCGGGCCGAGCTGCGCAAACTCGTTGTGGAAGCCGCCGGCGCCGGGCGTGGCGGGGCGGCGGGACACGGCTGCGGGGTCCGGCGCGCGATGCCCTGGGCGGAGTTGCGGGAGGAACTGGACGCCTGGCAGGCCGCCGGGCGGCGGGCGACGCTGTGGTGGCGCGACGACGGTGCGACGGGCTGGACGCCCGCGCTGCATCGCCTGCTGCGGCTCGCCAGGGCGGCGGGGATCGCACCGGCGCTCGCCGTGCCGCCCGCCGCGGCCGAGCCTTGGCTGGCCGATCGCCTCCCGCGCGAGGCGGGCGTGCGGGTGCTGCAGCAGGGCGAGGACGCGCCGGCCGACGGCCCGATGGCGGCGGCCTTCGCGGGCTCGCTGTGCTGGGGGTGGATGCGGCTGCTGGAGGTGTTCCGGGCCGACGCCCTGCCGGTTCTGGTGCCCGCGCGCCGGCGGATCGACCCCGAATTGGGGCATGGCCTCTCGGCCCTGGGGTATCGGGGGCTCTCGATGTTCGGGCCGCGCCGGCACGACCACGCGACGCTCGGCCTCGCCTGGGTCAACGTCCACGCCGCCGTCGTCGAGGGCCGGCGGACGCTCGCCTTCGCCGGGGAGCGGCGGGTGCTGGACGGGCTGGTGGGGCACCTGCGGGCGCGCCGCCTCGCCCGCGTGGACGCGGCCGAGCCCACCGGCCTGCTGACGCGGCACCTTTGCCACGAGCGTGCCTGCTGGGCCTTCCTGGAGGAGCTCCTGGGCGAAACGGCGCGTCACCCGGCGGTTCGCTGGCTTCCGCCCGATGCGGTCTTCCGCGGGCCGGTCGCCACGGAGGGCCGCGCGGGCGCGGTCGAAGCGGACGGCGCGGCGCCGCTCCGGCGATAGCCCCGGCCGGCGGCCTCAAGACGCGCGCCGGCGCGGCAAGCAATCGAAGCGTCCTCCGTGCGGACCGCTCATGACAATTCCTGTCCCGTGAGGCCGCGGGAGGACGGGAGATTGGCGTCGAGCGTGCCGTGACGACGCCGTCGGCTGCGCCGTATTGCATTGGGGAGCCGGGCCGTCCAATTGTGCTAGGAGTGTATTGGCCATTCTCCCGGGGACGATCCGCCCGGCCGGTGTCCAGGCTTGGCGGCCTACCGATCGGTCCGGCGGGAGGAGAGAGGACGGATGGTTCAGACCGACCGCCGCAGGCGGCACGATTTCAGGCGGTTCAAGCAGGAGCTGGAAAAGCTCGACAGCGCGGAGATCCGCGCGCGGCTGGACAGCAACCGTATCCGCAACCCCCAGCGTCGCGCCGCCGCGGAAGAGGTCCTGCGCAGGCGGGCCGAAAGTGGCGCCGGCGCGACCGGGACAGCCGCCGCCGCGACCGGGCGCGCGGCGGCTGCGCCCGAGGGCGAGGCGGCGCCGGGCCGACCCGACTCGGCGCGCCGCGGGGTGCCGCGGGGCCGGGCGGCCGGCTGCCGTCCGGACATCGCGCTGGGCCGCCGGACCGGGCGGCTTCTCGGTGCGATGCTGGTCGTCGGCGGCCTGACCGCGCTGCTCGTGACGCGGCTGCTGCGGCGCTGAGCGGCCGGCGAGGCGGCCCGCCGGCCGTCCGCCGGGGGCGGCGGGAAGCCGCGGCGCGGAGCCGTGCCGCGTCGTTCAAGGCGGAACAAGGAAGGACACCACGGCGAGCCGCAGCCCTTGGGGGTCGGGTCCTGGGGTCGGTCACGTGGCCGGGGTAGGCCGATATGACCTTTGGCTGCGGTCGCCGTGGTGCCAGGGCGACAGCCGGCGGGCTCTGGGGTCAGCCCCTTGCCGGGGTTGCCGCCGGAGGCTGAATCAGGATTCCGAGGCGACCTCGGCGGTGTCCTCGCGCACGCCCTTGATCTCCACGTGGCCGCGGCGCAGCTCGCCCAGCAGGGTGCGCAGCGCGGCCTCCAGCGCCTCGTGGCGCTGCCGGGCGGTCTCCAGCTCCTCGATCGCGATGGGGTCGGGCAGGGTCTCGCCCGCGGCCGTGTCCAGGGCGTTGGCCAGATAGCGCGCCTTGGCCTTGGCCGTCTTCTCGACCAGCGCCTGGATCTCCCCGGGCGAGACGCTGACCAGCGTGCGATCGATCTCGGCCGTCTCGGTGCGCTGGATCAGCTCGTCCAGGCGCCGCAGATAGTGGCCGCGGGTCATGCGGGACTCCCGCGTCTGCTGGCCGCCGGGGCTCGGCGGCGCGGCGACCTGCGGGACCTCGGCATCGAAGCCGCCGGCGATCAGCGTCATCAGCGCCTCGCGCTTCTCGCTGAACCGGCGGGTCAGTCGCTCGGAGTTGAAGAGGGTCGCGGCGGTCATGGCCATACTCCTTGTCCTGCGGCCGTAAGGCCCGCAAGTCTTGTGCCAGGTTTGCGAGAGGGGGTGTCGCGCCGCCGAAGGGGCAAGGGATGCCCGGCCCGGCAGAATTCGCCGCGTCGGGACGGCAAGGTTTGCTGCCCGCCCGCGCCGCCCCGGCAAGGCTGACCAGGAAGGGTGGGGGCCGGAAAGGGTGGCGGGTGCGCGGTCGCCGCCCCATCTAGCGTGCCAGGGCCGGGACCGCCGGGCCGGAAGCGGAGGGATGCGACAGCGGGTGATCATGGCGCGGGAACGCTTCGAGCTGACGATCTGTGGTCTGCACGAGCTGGCCGAGCATGCGGCCGCCGACGTCAGCCACGCCATCTCGATCCTGGACCCGGAGGCGCCGCTTCCCCGGGAGTTCGACGCCTACGAGACGCTGCGCGACCACTGGGTGCTGCGCTTTCACGACATTACACGCCCGCTGCGTGGCGCGCGTCCGCCCGAGCGCGAGGACGTGGCCGAACTGCTCAGCTACGGCGAGGCCTTGGTGCGCGCGGAGGGGTCGGCCCACCTGCTGATCCATTGCCATGCCGGGATCTCCCGCTCGACCGCCGCGGCGGCGATCGTCCTGGCCCAGCACCGGCCGGGCCGGGAGATCGAGGTCTTTCGGGAGGTGGTCCGGCTGCGCCCCGTGGCCTGGCCGAACGCGCGCATGGTTCGCTTGGCCGATGACCTCCTCGGACGCCGGGGGCGGCTGACGTCCGCGCT
>CAZLNO010000005.1:25301-71584 GCA_964561005.1 uncultured Rhodovibrionaceae bacterium
GGCGCGGCCCTTGCTTCGGGGGCGGAAAAAGCTGTTGACGGCAAGGCTTCCGACCTTCATATGCACATCCACGACGTTGGGCCGGGTGCGGCCCTTCGCCGCGACGCGCATTCCTGGCGGAAAAACTCGTCGGGAGGGCGGAACCGGGCGAAACACGGTCGCGGCGAGCTGAGGCGTCGAGTCAGGCGGACGGCAGGTGACGGGGCCGAACGGCCTCCCACCTCGTCCGCTTCGTTTTTCCGTGCCCTTCGTCGGCGGCCCGTCCGTCGGCGGGCCGGGGCGCGGCGCAGTAGCCCCGGGTCCCCGGTTGGCCCGGACTTCTGGTTCATCTGCTGGTTTCGGGGGTATTTTACATGCAGACCACCAGCGCCCTCAAATTGGGGATGGACTCGGAAGCCCTTCCGAGCGACGCCCAGGCGAAGGTCTACGCGTTTCCGCAGAGCGCGGACTCGCGGTCCGACGAGAATCTCGACCACTTCATCGTCCGCGACGGCAAGCGCTTCGCGGGCACGCACCTGATCATCGATCTCTGGGGCGCCCGACGTCTCGACGATATCGAGCATATCCGCGCCACTCTGAAGGAGGCCGTGCGGCAGGCCGGCGCCACGCTGCTGCACATCCACCTGCACCACTTCACGCCGAACGGCGGGGTGTCCGGGGTGGCCGTGCTGGCGGAATCGCACATCTCGATCCATAGCTGGCCGGAGTGCGACTACGCCGCCCTCGACGTCTTCATGTGCGGCGACAGCGAGCCGCACAAGGCGATCGACGTGCTGCGCGCGGCCTTCGAGCCGGAGAGCGTGGACGTCCAGGAGCACCGCCGCGGCGAGGTGCCGCTGGACGGCGGCGCGTAAGCGTCCCTTCCCGCACATCCTTGGACATACTCACCCCGGCCCTCCCCCGCTTGCGGGGAGGGAAAGGGTGGGGGCGTTCGCGCGAGCATGGCCGGCGGCGAGGGTGCCGCGACCGCCGCGCCCCCACCCTGCGCTTCGCGCCGACCTCCCCCGCAAGCGGGGGAGGTGGGTCATGGGGCCGCTCAGGGACTCCCTCCCCCGCTTGCGGGGGAGGGCCGGGGTGGGGGTGTTGGCGCGAGACCGGCGAGCGGTGAGGGTGCCGCGGACCTCGGGTAGGGCGGATGGAATTGGTGCCGCCTGCTTGCCCGGGTATACTTTTTATACTATTTCCGCGTCATGCGGTTCGAGTATGATCCGGACAAAAGTGCCGTGAACAAGGCCAAGCACGGCATCGACTTCGATGAAGCCCAGGCGCTGTGGTCCGACGAGCAGCGGCTGGACGTGCCGGCGCGGACGGAGGACGAACCGCGCTTTCTCACGGTCGGCAAGATCGGAGACAGGCACTGGGTGGCCATCTACACCCAGCGTCGCGATGTCGTGCGGATCATCTCGGTCCGGCGCGCCCGCACAAAGGAGATCGAGGCCTATGAAAGCGCATGAGTTCGATGGGCGATTCGACGCCGGTGAGGATGTCAGCGACCAGCTCGACTGGGCGCGCGCCCGTCGTCCGAACCTGGAAACAAGGCGCGTGAACGTCGACTTTCCAGCCTGGATGGTCGAGAGTCTGGACAGGGAAGCCCGGCGGCTCGGCGTGACCCGCCAGGCGCTCATCAAGCTCTGGATCGCCGATAAATTCCAGCACCGCTCGAATCACGGCGGTTGACGCGCGATGCTCGGGTCGAGCCCCGGGTCGTCCTGGCATTCACCATCAAATCCAAAGACAAGGCCCGCAAGACTCGCGACTGCCAGCGCCGGCCGACGTCCGGCGCGCGGGCTGCAACCTGCGCCCCCGGACGCATCCTCTCCCTCCCCCACTCGTGGGGGAGGTGGGTCAGAGGCCCGCGCAGCGACTCCCTCCCCCGCTTGCGGGGGAGGTGATCTTCGCGACCGAGGCTCCGAGCGCCTTGGCCCTCTCGGCAATAGGTTCTTGTAATGTTCCGACCCGCATGCTATATTTCCAGTTCGCTCTTGGACATTGTGGGGCGGTAGCCTTGGCTGACGGTGAGGCGCGACGCGGCGGGATGCACACGTCAGCATCCGTCAGCATCCGTCAGCATCCGTCAGCATCCGGCTATCGTAGAGCCCGGAAATCCGGGGCCTTCAGGTGTGGACACGCGCGTTGAAGAGCGTTGACGGCGGCCGGACCGCACGGCGCGTGCAAACGTCATCATCCGTCAACATCAAGGGGCCGGAAGGCCCGGAAAACCGCCATTCCCGGAGGCGGACGCAAGGGAACCTCGGGGTTGACGGCCGTACTCCCGTGTCAGCCTTTTGGGCACGCGCCCGCTCCCGGCCGGCGGCCGCACGCCGGGCGCGTGGCGGTGCGGCCCGCCACGCCGCTGACTTGCGCCCTGGGGGCGCGCCTGCTACACGGGGTCGAGGCCACGATTCGGCGGGACGATGGTATGCGCGCGATACGACTGTTGCTGGTCCTCTGCTGTCTCGCCTTCGAGGCCGCGGCGCAGACGCCGGACGAGGCGGCGCGGACGCTGCCCGCGCCCGAGGGGCCGGTGGTGCTGACCCTCACCGGGGCGGTCGAGGCGACCAACCGCGGGCCGTTCGACCCCGTGCGCGACGCCCTCTTCGCCCTGCGGGACGCCGAGTTCGAGCAGGCGGCGGCGTTCGACCGCGCCATGCTGGAGCGCCTGGGCGTGGTCTCCTTCGAGACCCGCCTGCCCGACTGGCCGGAGGCGCGGCGCGTCACCGGGCCGCGACTGGCCGAGGTGCTGGAACGGGTCGGCGCGACCGGCGAGACGCTGGTGCTGCACGGGGTCAACGGCTTCTCCCTCACGCTGTCGCGCAACGCGCTGGAGGCCCGCCAGGCCATCGTGGCGCTGCGCGCCGACGGCCGGTGGCTCGACATCGGCGGGCGCGGGCCGGCCTGGATCGTCTATCCGCACAACGGCGCCGCGAGCGAGACGGAGGAAGGCGCGGCGCTCCGGCCGGTCTGGGGCGTGATGCGCATCGACGTGCAGCCGTAGCGGGAGGTCATTTCACGCGCGCGCCGGGCTGGCCGTCAGCTTTCGGCGCCTTCGGCCTTCTTGCGCGCCGCGATGCGGTCCAGGGTGGCGCGCTTCTCCTCGGCGGTCATGATCGGCCACTCGCGGATCTCGTCCACGTGCCGGCGGCAGCCGATGCAGAGGTCCGTCTTGGGGTCGAGCTGGCACACCGCGATGCAGGGCGAGGGCACCGAGGTATCGAAGCGCCGCTCTTGCACGCGCCGCCGCCGCTCGGCGCGGCGGGCGCGCCGGGCCTGGCGGTCGTCCGGGTCGGGGCGGTTCGCCGTGTCGCTCAAGGCCAGCATCCCGGTTTCATGTGCGGGACTTCACCAGATGTGATCGCCGCCGCGCGAGACAAGGAGCGACCGCGCCTTCTTTCGCGGCGACGCGCTTGCCAATTGGGGGATGCTGGCACATCTTGCCGGTTCAAGGTGCATTCCAGCCGGATCGTCACGGGAGGCCGCAGCTTGACCGCGGAAGCTCGCCGCATCGTCACCCTGGTGCCCAGCGCCACCGAGGTCGTCTGCGCCCTCGGCCTGGGCGAGCGTCTCGTGGGCCGTTCGCACGAGTGCGATCATCCCGGCTGGGTGGCGCGGCTGCCGGCGGTCACCCGCGCGGAGGTGGATTCCAGCCGGTCGAGCCGGGAGATCGACGCGGATGTACGCGGCCGGCTGGCCGAGGCGCTGTCGCTCTACGCCGTCGACCGGGAGCGCCTGGCGGCCCTGCGGCCCGACCTGGTGGTGACCCAGGACCAGTGCGAGGTCTGCGCCGTCAGCCTGGCGGCGGTCGAGACGGCGCTGGCCGAGTGGACCGGCGGATCGCCCCGTCTGGTCTCCCTGCGGCCCGCGCGTCTGGCCGACGTCTGGGACGATGTGCGGCGGGTCGCCGACGCGGCGGGCATCCCGGAAACCGGCGCCGAGCTGGCCGGGCGCCTGGCCGCGCGCGTGGCCGAGGCGGCGGGGCGAACCGAGGGGCGGGCGCGGCCCACGGTCGCCGCGATCGAGTGGCTGGACCCGCTGATGGCCGCCGGCAACTGGGTGCCGGAGCTGATCGAGCTTGCCGGCGGGCGCGACGTCTTCGCGACGCCGGGGGCGCATGCCCCGAGCCTGACCTGGGACGACCTGCGCGCCGCCGACCCCGAGGTCATCGTCACCATGCCCTGCGGCTTCGACATCGCGCGCACCCGCGCCGAGCTGGCGGCGCTGACGGACCGGCCGGGGTGGTCCGCGTTGCGCGCCGTGCGCGACGGCCGGGTCTACCTGAGCGACGGCAACCAGTACTTCAACCGGCCCGGCCCGCGCCTGGCGGACTCCGCGGAGATCCTCGCGGAAATCCTGCACCCCGGGGCGGTCCGGTTCGGCCACGAGGACAGGGGCTGGGTCGCCCTGCCGTCGCCCGGCGGCGCGTCCTGAAGGCTTGCACCCCGGCGCGCGAGGCGCTATCGCGGCAGTTCCCGTATGCTTAATCAATTATGACCCGACCATCGAAAGGCCGACCTTTGCTGATGCCGTCGCGTTCGCCGCATCCTCGCTGCCTCGTCCTTCTCCTCTTCGCCGCCCTCCTCCTCCTCGCCGCCGCGCCGCTCTCGGCCCAGGAGGGCGGAGAGGCGTCCCCCGCCGAGGTCCCGGCGGCGGCCACGCAGGCCGAACTGGAGGCCCTGGTGGAGACCCTGGAGGACCCGGCGCGGCGCGAGGCCTTCCTGGCGCGGCTGAAGACCCTGATCGAGGCGCGGCGCGCCGCGGCGGCGGACACCGAGGCGGCGCCTGAGACGGGGCTGGGCGGCCAGATCGTCGCCGCCATCTCGGCGCAGATGGAGGACGCCGGCCGCCAGGCCGGGCGCGCCGCCGACTCCCTGGCGCGCATCCCGGAGTCCCTGGGCGCGCTGGCCGTGGAACTGGAGGACCCCGCGGCGCGGCAGCACTGGATGCGGGTCGTCGGGCAGGTCGTGGCGGTGCTGCTGGCCGGCCTGGTGGCGGAGTGGCTGGTCTGGCGGCTCCTGGCCGCGCCGCGCCGCCGCGTGGCGGCGAAGGACAAGCAGACCCTGCTGGCGCGCCTGCTGCTGCTGGTCGGGCGCACGCTGCTGGAGGCGGTGGCCATCGCCTCCTTCGCGGTGGCGGCCTATGCCGTGATGCCGCTGCTCGGCATGGCCTATCTGACCAAGCTGGTGGCCGTGACCCTGGTCAACGCCAGCCTGCTGTCGCGCCTGACCGCCCTGCTGGGCCGGGCCGTCCTGGCGCCGCAGGCGGCCACGCTGCGCGTGCCGCCGCTGACCGACGAGACGGCGCACTACCTCTACGTCTGGCTGCGGCGCGTGGCGGTGACGGCGATCTACGGCTACTTCCTGACCGAGGCCTTCCTGCTGCTCGGCCTCAACCCGGCGGCGCAGGCGGTGCTGCAGAAGCTGGTCGGCCTGGCGGTGGCCCTGCTGGTCATCGTCTTCCTGCTGCAGAACCGCCGCCAGGTGGCGGGCTGGCTGCGCGGCAGCGCCGAGCCGGCCTCGCAGCTCGGGGCGCTGCGCCGGCGCCTGGCCGAGCTGTGGCACGTGCTGGCGGTCATCTACATCCTGGGCGTCTATGGCGTGTGGATGCTGGAGATCGAGGGCGGCTTCGAGTTCCTGTTCCGCGCCACCCTGCTGACCATCGTCATCGTGGCGCTGGCGCGGGCGGTGCAGACCGGCCTGGGGCTGCTGCTCGACCGCGGCTTCCGCCTCGGCGGCGAGCTGCGCCAGCGCTATCCGGGCCTGGAGGCGCGGGCCAACCGCTACCTCCCCAGCGCGCGGCGCCTGGTGCATGGCGCGGTCGACGTGGCCGCCATCGTGCTGGTGCTGCAGGTCTGGGGCGCCGGCGTGGTCGCCTGGCTGACCTCCGGCCTGGGGCGGGCGCTGCTCGGCACCGCCGCCTCGGTGGGCGTCATCCTGCTGATCGCCCTGGTCGCCTGGGAGCTGCTCGGCACCTTCGTGGAGCGCGCCATGGCCCGGGCCGACCGGGAGGACGAGAGCCGGCGCGGCACGCGGACCAAGACGCTGATGCCGCTGCTGCGCAACGCCATGCGCATCGTGCTGATCGTCCTGGTCGTGCTGGTGGTGCTGTCCGAGCTGGGGGTGGACATCGCGCCGCTGCTGGCCGGCGCCGGCGTGGTCGGCCTGGCCATCGGCTTCGGCGCGCAGACCCTGGTCAAGGACGTCATCACCGGCGTCTTCATCCTGATCGAGGACAGCCTGGCGGTGGGCGACTGGGTCGACCTGGGGGGTCATTCCGGCGAGGTCGAGAGCATGAGCGTGCGCGCCATCTCGCTGCGCGACCTCTCCGGACAGCTCCATGTCGTGCCGTTCAGCGAGGTGACCTCGGTCATCAACATGGCCCGCGACTACGGCTACGCCGTGATCGACATCGAGGTCGCCTACCGCGAGGACACCGACGAGGTGATCAAGCTGCTGCACCAGGTGGCCGACGACCTCATGGCCGATCCGGAGTGGGCGGCGAGGATCCGCGGCGAGCTGGAGGTGTTCGGCGTGAACAACCTGGGCGAGTCCGCGGTGGACATCCGCGTGCGCCTGCGCACCCGGCCGCTGATGCAGTGGGGCGTGCGCCGCGAGTTCCTGCGCCGCACCAAGAAGCTGTTCGACGAGGTCGGCGTGGAAATCCCCTATCCGCACCGCACGCTCTACTTCGGCGTGGACAAGGCCGGCGCGGCGCCGCCGGCCCGGGTGGCGCTGCAGGGCGACGGGGGCGCCGCGCCGCGGCCCGCCGAGGCGCCGGCCGAAAGCTCCGCGGTGCCGCAGCCGACCTCCACCACCCCTGACGCCGACACCGCCGGCAAGCCGCCGCAAAGCGAGTGAGGCGCCCGCCGCCGCCGCGTCTACGCCGCGCCTACGCCGTTGACGGGCGGCGCGCGGCGGCGTCATCGTGGATGAAACGATCCCATCTTGCCCTGTTGCGCGACGGGACAGGTGGGGGCGGAGGGGCGCGTGCGATGACGACCCGGACTTTCGCGATCGCTCTGGCCGGCGACGACCGGCCGGGCCTGGTCGAGCAACTGGCCGGCACCGTGGCCGAGCACGGCGGCAACTGGCTGGACGCCCGGATCACCGTGCTGGCGGGACAGGCCGCGGGCGTCGTGCTGGCGAGCGTTCCCGAGGCGCGGGCCGAGAGCCTGCGCGAGGCGCTGCTCGGATTCGCGGGCGACGACCTGCACCTGCGTGTGGCGGAAGCCCCGGCCCGGCAGGCTCAGCCGGCTTACCACCGGGTGTACCTGGAGCTGATGGGCCAGGACCGTCCCGGCATCGTTCAGGAGGTCTCGCGCGTCCTGCACCGTCGCGGCATCAATATCGAGGATCTGGTGACCGAGCGGGTCAGCGGCGCGATGGCCGGCGGCACGATGTTCAAGGCCGCCGCCGAGCTGGAAATCCCCGACAGCCTGTCGACCGATACCGTGCGCGCCGACCTGGAGGCGCTGGCCAACGAGCTGATGGTCGACCTGCAGGTCCGGGAACTGGCCGAGGAACCCGACCTCTGAACGCCCGAGTCGCGCCCGTGGGCGGGCCACGGCCGCCACGCGGCCGGGGCCGGCGGTCCGGGGGATGCCTGTAAAACTGCGTGCTTCGTGTGCCGTGGCGCGGGGGCGTTGACAGCTCCCCGGCATCGCGCTTCACGTTAAACATAAATCTTAACTAAAAATGCAACGAGCGGGCGCGAACGGCATGGCGCCCGCCATCATGCCACGAACACGCCAGACGGCGCGGATCGAGGGGCGGCCGCGGGGGACCACCAGCAACGCAGACAGAGCGGAGGATTCGACATGGCTTTCGACATTCTGGGTCTGCCGGTCGCCCAGCAGGTGACCGCCGTCTACGTCGCCTACTTCGGCCGCGCGCCCGATCCCTTCGGCCTGAACTTCTGGATCGACGAATTCAACAAGGGCGTGAACGAAGAGGGGAAGACGCCGGCCCGCGTCCTCGACGACATCTCGGAGTCCTTCCGCCTCGGCGAGGAGGCGCAGGCGCTGTTCCCGGTCGTCCTGCAGTTTCCCAACCTGGCGACCGAGGAAAGCATCCGGGAGTTCGTCCGCGAGGTCTTCCAGAACCTCTTCAACCGCGATCCCGAGCCGGCGGGCGAGGATTTCTGGACGGGCGTCATCCAGGACCGCGTCGAGGCCGGCATCAACATCGGCGACATCCTGATCGACATCGTCTCCGGCGCGCAGAACACCGAGCTGGGCCAGGACGCCACGACGATCGGCAACAAGATCGAGGCGGGCGCCACCTACGCCTCGCTGTTCGCCAACGAGCCCGACGCCCTCTGGACCGCGGAGGGCGATATCGAGGGCGCGCGCCAGGTGGTGGCCGGCGTCGACGAGACCGAGGCCTCGGTCGAGGCCGCCGGGGAGCTGGCGCAGCAGCTCGTCGACGAGAACGTGGCCAACTCGGGCGAGGACTTCATCCTGACGGCGGCCGCCGACACGCTGACCCCGGACGCCGCCGATCCGGCGAACCAGACCACCGACCGCAACGATTCCTTTGACGGCGTGGTCAACGATGCCGGCACCACCACCTTCGACACCGAGGACACCATCGACGCCGGCGGCGGCGAGCAGGATCGGCTGGAGGCGCGCATCGTCGACGCGGCCGACACCGGCACCACCGCCGCCCCCGAGCTGGCCGGGATCGAGCGGGTCTTCCTGGAGAACCAGGACACCGACGGCGACACCTTCACCCTCGACACCCTCAAAGTCGATGGCGTGCAGCAGTTCTGGTCGAAGGAGTCCCTGCCGAACACCGACACCGTGGTGGCCAACCTCGATGCCCTGGACCCGACCTTCGGCCTCGACGCCGCACGGGGCATCTATCAGGTGAACTTCGACCCGGCGGCGGTCGACGGCGGGACCGACACGATGAACGTCGCCGCCACGAACGGCAGCGACGCGGTGCTGCAGGTCAGCGACGGCGCCGGCGCCACCCAGAGCGGGATCGAGACGGTCGCCCTGAGCAGCCTGGGCACGCAGGCCAACACCGTCGACCTGCGCGCCGGCACCAGCCTGACCGGCCTGACCGTCACCGGCGCCGCCGCGCTCACCCTGGTCGACGGCGACGACGGCTTCGCCAACCTGGCGAGCGTCGACGCCAGCGGCCTGAGCGTCGCCTCGCCCGGCCTGGACATCGACCTCACCGGCAACGACGCGGACCTGACCTTCACCGGCAGCGACGGCGACGACCGCGTTCTCCTGGACAAGGACGAGGCCGACGGCGACGACAGCCTCGACGGCAAGGACGGCACGGCCGACGTCTTCGCCCTGTCGCTCGACGACGGTCAGGCCACGGACCTGGCGAACGAAGGCGCCGGCGTCGCCAATTTCGAGGTCTTCGAGCTGGTCTCGGCGCAGGCGGGGGCGAAATCGGTCTCGGCCGACGTCGACGCGGACTTCGCCACGCTCACCTACAGCGGCGCCGACACCGCCGACGACGGCTTCGCCTTCGCCGGCCTGGCCGCGGACAGCACGCTGGACCTCGCTGGCGACGCCGATACCGTCAGCGCCGCCATCGACACCGACACCGACGCCGACAGCGTGACCGCCGCCCTGGCCGGCGGCATCGAGGTCGCCACCAGCCTGGTCCTCAACGGCTTCGAGACGGTGACCCTGGACTCCGGTGGCGGCAGCGCCAACACCATCGCCGAGCTGCAGGCCGACGCGGCCGAAACGCTCGGCGTGACCGGCGACCAGGACCTGACGCTGACCAGCATCGCCGACGTCGACGCCGGCGCGAGCGAGATCGACGCCGAGGGCTTCGCCGGCGACCTGACGATCGGCGGGCTGGACGAGGACATCGCCGCGTTCAAGGGCGGGGATGGGCGCAGCGACATCACCGTGAACGACGGCAACGTCGCCGCCGGGAGCAGCTTCAGCGCCGGCGCCGGCACCGACGACGTGCTGCGCGGCACGACCGCCAGCGGCCCGCAAGGGATCGTGGACATCGCCGGCTTCGAGACGGTCGCGCTGACCAGCGCCGGCGACTTCTCGATGGACTTCCGCAACGCCCAGGACATCGAGACGCTGCGGGTGGCCGACGGCGGCGGCAACGACATCGTCACCCTGAACCGCTTGAACGGGGACGGAACCGGAGTCGAGCTGATCGACGCCTTCGCCTCGGTTACCTTGGGTTTGGAAACCGGCACCACCCACGACGTGACCCTCGGCGGCACCGACTTCGCCGGCGATCTGACGCTCGACGACGCCGCGACGACGCTGAACGTGGAAACCGCCGACAACGCGCAAACCATCGACGAGTTGAACGGGGCGGCGCTGACCACGGTGAACGTCACCGGCGACCAGGACCTCGTGCTGGGCGCAACTGCACTGGCGGAGACCGTGACGACCGTGGACGCCGGCGGCGCCACCGGCGCGCTGACCGTGGACCTGGAAAACACCAGCGGCGAGGGCACGCTGATCGGCGGGGCCGGCAACGACACCCTGACCGGCTCGGGACAGATCGACCAGATCACCGGCGGGCCGGGCAGCGACGTCCTGGACGGCGACGGCGGCGCCGACGCGTTCGTCTGGACGGCCGAGGCGCTGGACAGCGGCGACGTCGCGGCCGGCGACGACGACAGCCTGCAAACTTCTGGCGGCTCGGTGCAGGGCGGCGAGATCGTCAACTTTGCCGCCGGGGTGGAGGACGCCCTGCTGATCGGCGGCGAGGCGGCCTCGGACCTGGGCGACGACACCGATCTCGGCGATACCTTCGCCGCCGACAACAATATCGTGTTCGTCGACGCGGGCGGCGGCGACGACCTGATCCGGATCGACCTGAACGGCGACCAGGCCTTCAACGCCGCCGACGACTTCCAGATCACGATCGACGATGCCGACGACAACGTCACCGCCGCCACCTACAGCGCGGCGAACGACTGGATCGTGCTGGGCTGAGTGCTGGAACGAGCGCGACTTTGCCGGTCGCGGGCTTTGCCCGCGACCGGAACGCTTTCGTCTCAGACAGCCGAGAAACGTTCGAGGCGGGGGCAAGCCCCCGCCCCGCCAAGGTCCGGATGCTCTCGATGGCGCGGCGGCGGGCCCTCCGCCGCCGCGTCGTATTATACCGCCCGACGTTTGAGCGGACTCGTCCTTCGACAAGCTCAGGACGAGGCCCTCATGCTGAGCTTGTCGGACACGAAGTCGGCGGGACGCCAAGCATGAGGCCGTACAGATGTACGATTTCATTCGTCGGGCGGTATTACTCCGCCGCCTGCGCGTCGACCGGCCAGATGTCGACCAGGGTGTCGCCGCGGACCACGTGGTAGCGGGCATAGAGGTTGACCGTGGGATCGCAGTGCGGGGTCAGGCACTCCACGGCGGCGCCGACCGGCAGGCGGTGGCCGTCGCTGGCGAAGGCGATGCGGCCGTGCTCGTCCCCGGCGAAGGCGTAGGTAGTGCCCTCCGGCGCGCCGTGAACCAGGCGCGGGGCCGGGCCCTCGGTGGCGAAGCGCTTCAGGCCGGCATCGGTGGTGGCCTGCGCCGGCCCGTTCGCGCTGACGACCGTGGTGCGCACGAACAGCGCGTCGCGGAACGGCTGGGGATCGTCCGGACGCAGGGCGATATCCGCGTACTGCACGTCGTTGAAGACGTAGGAGCCGGGCTGCAGCTCGGTGAACAGGCCGGCCTCGGCGTCGATGGCGTGGGTGCCGGTGCCGCCGCCGGTCACCACCGGCGCCGCCAGCCCCGCCGCGTCCAGCGCCGCCAGGGCCTCCCGCAGTCGGCCGAGCTGCCGATGCACCCGCCAGGCCCGCTCGTCGTGGTCGGCGACGTGCTGGAGATGGCCGTAGTAGGCCTGCACCCCGCCGAAGGTGAGCGTTCCGCCCTCCTCGATGCTCCGGGCCAGGGCGACCGCCGCGTCCGCGCCGCGCACTCCGGTGCGCTCCTGGCCCACGTCCAGGTCCACCAGCGCCGTCAGCCGCCCGCCGGCTTCCTCCAGGTGCTCGGCCAGACTGGCGACATATTCGGTATTGTCCGCCACCACTGCCAGATCGTGGGCGCGCGCCGCAAGCCGTGCCAGGCGGGGGAACTTCGTGGGTGCGATCGGCGTCGTCAGCAGCACGCCGGGGATGTCGGCGGCCGCCAGGATCTCCGCCTCGGCCAGGGTGGCCGCGGCGACGCCGAGCGCGCCCGCCGCGACCTGCCGGCGGGCGATCTCCACCGACTTGTGGGTCTTGGCATGGGGACGCAGCGCGATGCCGCGCGCCTGCGCCCAGGCGGCCATGTCCCGGACGTTTTCCTCCAGCGCGTCGGCGTCCAGGACCAGGCACGGCGTCGCCAGACGCCCCCGCCCGCCGGGCGCGCCCAGCAGCTCGGCGTTGGGTCCGCGGGATGGATCGGTCATCTGCGGGCCGTGCCCCCGTTTGCTATTGCCGGTACGGTTGCCGGACCGCCCGGGGCTGGACTCCGACACGTCGCGGCGATCTCAGTGCCGCCTGGCCTGGACGTAAGAGAGGATCTTCTCCGCGTCGCCGCTCGTGATGCCGTCTTCGCGGTCCAGCGACTTGGCGGCCCATTCGAGAATGAGCGCCGTGATCCGGTAGTTGTTTGCCTGCGCCTGGTGCTGAAGTGCCTGGATCCCCGCCCGGAGCCGGCACTTGTCCGTCGTTTCGCGTGTGAGTTCGGTCATCTGGCCCGTCCTGGGGTCGTTTCTGTTCTTCTGTGCCCTCTCCCCTCGGCCGGTAGAGTCATCCTAACACGACGGCAAAATCAATCCCAGTTTACTCACGGCATTGTAGCGAGGCCGATGTGTATTTCCGGGACTCCGGGAGCGGCCGGCGTCGGGCGACGCGCGAGGCTTGACCGCGCGCGGCGATTGGCGATAGTCGCGACCGACCGCCCGATGCGTTCCCTTTGACCCGGCTTGGAGCCCTTTGGCCGATGACCGACTGGACCGACGGCTACGTGTCCGACATCGAGTACACGACCGGCTTCTACCGCGAGCTGGCGCCCCTCTTCCTCGGCTACGCGGCGGCGCTGAACGGCGCGCACGCGCCCGATCCCGGCCAGCCCTTCACCTACTGCGAGCTGGCCTGCGGCCAGGGCTTCGGCACCAATCTGCTGGCCGCGGTGCATCCCCACGCCCGGTTCTACGGCATCGACTTCAACCCGGCCCAGATCGCCAACGCCCGCGGGCTGGCCGAGGAGGCCGGGCTGGACAACGTCACCTTCCGGGAGGACAGCTTCGAGGAGGCCGTGGCGCTGCCCGACGAGGTGCTGCCGGCCTGCGACTTCATCACGCTGCACGGCATCTACGCCTGGATCAGCGAGGAGAACCGCCGGCACATCGCGCGCTTCATCCGCAGGAAGCTGAAGCCCGGCGGCCTCGTCTACGTCAGCTACAACTGCATGCCCGGCTGGGCGCAGATGGCGCCCTTCCAGCGGCTGGTGCGCGAGCACGCGAACCTGAACCCGGATCGCAGCGACCGCCAGATGGAGGCGGCGCTGGCCTTCATGGAGTCGCTCAAGACGGCTGAGGCCCGCTACTTCGCCCAGAACCCCGTCGTGGGCACGCGCATGAAGGGGCTGGCGGACAAGGACCGGCATTACCTGGCGCACGAGTACCTGAACAGCCACTGGCACCCGCTGTACCACACCGATGTCGCGCGCGAGCTGTCGGAGGCGAAGCTGTCCTATCTGGCCTCGGCCTCGCTGCTGGAGAACTTCGAGGTCCTGTCGCTGCCGCCGAAGGTCCGCGACATCCAGGCGGACATCAAGGATCCGGGCCTGCGCGAACTGATCAAGGACTACGCGGTGAACCAGCAGTTCCGCCGCGACGTCTTCGTCAAGGGCCGGCGCAACCTGAGCAGCGTGGCGGCGCGCGCCACCCTGCAGGAGCTGAGCTTCCTGCCGTTGAAGACGCGCGAGCAGATGAGCTTCAAGTTCCAGACCGTGCTGGGCGAGGCGAACGGGCAGGAGGAGATCTACGGCCCCGTCCGCGACGGTCTGGCCGAGGGGACCCGGCGCCTGGGCGACCTGGCGGCCAGGGTCGGCGATCTCGGCCGTGCCTCGCAGGCCCTGGCGGCCCTGACCTCCAGCAACCAGGCCCACCCGATGGCGGCCGAGGCGGATGGCCGCGCCCGCGAATCGGCCCTGCGCCTGAACCGGGCCGTGGCGCGGCGGGCCCTGAAGGGCGAGCCCTATCGCTATCTGGCCGCGCCGGCGATCGGCAACGGGCTCGGCACCAGCGACGTCGAGCTGACCGCCTTCGACGCGCTGAGCCGGCAGGAGATCACCGCGACGGAGGAGCTGGCGCAGGCGATGTGGGCCCGTTTCCGCGGCGTCGGACGCTCCCTCGTCAAGGACGGCAAGCCGCTTCAGGGCGAGGCCGAGAACCTTGCCGAACTGCGGAGCCGCGCGGCGGAGATCCTCGAAAGGAAGGTGCCGGTCTGGCGCCAGCTCGGCGTCCTCCCCGCCTGATCCACACGACCTTTGACCTCGCGACCGGCGCCGTTCGTGCTGCTGGCGGCGGTCGGTGTTTCGCATGCCCGGAACCTGCCAGGGCCGGGGCGGGCGTGTTGCGCCTGCAAGAAAATCCCCTGATGTTTTTTGCCAGATTTTAAGATTTTGTAGAGTTAGTTGTGCTGGCGTTGTCAGGGGTAACCCGCCTAGGGGGTCGGGGGAGCCTGACTCGTGAATCGACCGGGCCGGTGCATGCCGGCCCTTTGCGCACACTGGAAAAAAGGGGGGAAGTGGGGTTATGGCCTTTCCCATTCTCGAACAACCCACGGAGACGATGATCACGGCGCTGTACACCGCCTATTTCGGGCGCGCGCCGGATCCCGCCGGCCTGGACTTCTGGGTCGAGCAGTTCGATACCGCCGTCGCCGCGGGTCGCGACGCGGAGGAGGTCCTCAACGGCATCTCCGAATCCTTCCGCCTCAGCGAGGAGGCGAGCGACCAGTTCCAGATTCTCGGCTCGCTGCCCTCGGCCACCGCGCCGACCGTCGACATCTTCCTCAACGCCGTGCACCAGAACCTCTTCAACCGGAACATGAACCTTGAAGAGGCGGGGACGCTCAGCGAGCAGATCACCGAGCGGATGCAGGACGGCGTCAACATCGGCGATATCATCGTCGACATCATCCAGAACGCCACCGACGGCACCGTCATCGAGCGCAACCAGGATGGCCGTGTGGTCGAGGACGAGGCCGCGGACGTCACGACGCTGGCGAACAAGCTGCAGGCCGGCCTCAACATCGCCGACGCCTTCGAGGAAGGCGGCGCGGACTTCGACGCCGAGGCGGCCGCGGAGCTTCTCGACCCCGTGGACGACAGCCCGGATTCGGTTGCCGCGCAGACCGAGGCGGCGGAAGCGCTGGCCGGCGTCGACGGCGGGGAGGAAACCCAGGCCATCGGTGTGGCGGGCTCGGTCGATACCTTCGATATCGCCTGAACGTTCGCGAATCCGAATCGGTCCGCGAAGGGGTCGCGCCTCACCGGCGCGGCCCCTTTCCAATGCACTCCTTCTAAACGAGGCCTGACAAATTCATCTTAATTCAGCAGCGCTGTTCACCTTGTCCTTGAAGAGCGTATTTTGAGCGCTTTTTACAGTCCTTCTCCGCGAGTCCGATTTGACATGATGTTTTGAGGTGCGCCATCCTCAATATCGTTTCGCGATGCGAATCCAAACAGCAGGAAAGCCTTGAATTCGAGGTTTCCGGAGGCCGTCGCGCCAACAGAGGAGACGCACAGCAATGGCGATCAACATATCCGAGTCCCGGCAGCAGGTGGCGCTGCTGTACGTATCGTTCTTTGGCCGGACGCCCGACCGGCCGGGCCTGGACTTCTGGACCCAGCAGCTCGAAAGCGGCGGCGATCTGGACGACATCTCCAACAGCTTCGCCATTTCCGACGAGGCGCAGGCCCGCTTCGGCTTCCTCGACAACCCCGGCCAGGGCAACGGAGTCGGCTTCATCCGCCAGGTGTTCCGCAACCTCTTCGACCGTGAGCCGGACGACGAGGGCCTGCAGTTCTGGGCGGATCAGCTTCAGTCGGAACTGGACTCCGGGCGTCCGCCGGGACGGATCATCATCGATATCGCCTTCGGCGCCCAGGGCACCGATGCCGAGGCCGTCGAGGCCAAGGTCACCACGGCCGTGAGCGACGCCGACGCCGACGACACGGCCGGGCAGGAAATCACGGGCACGGCCGAGGCCGACGAACTGGACGGCACGGCCGGGGACGACACCATTCTCGGCCTGGAGGGCAACGACATTCTCCGCGGCGCCGCCGGCGACGACGACATCGACGGCGGCGCGGGCGACGACACGCTGGACGGCGGTCGCGGGGACGACACCCTGACCGGCGGGGCCGGCGCCGACACCTTCGTGGTCACGCTCACGGGGCAAGAGGCGGACGGCGACACCGAGGAAGAGGAAAGCACCGAGGGAACGGACGAGGACGGCACCAGCGAAGGCGACGGCGAGACCTCGTCCGACGACAGCGACAGCGCCGACACCACGAGCGACGACGGCGAGGCAGGCGACACGACCGACACTACTGACCCGCCGGTCTCCGCGATGGGCCCGCCGCCCGGCGTGCCGGCCAACGAAGACGATGAGGATGACGAATCCGAGGACGAGGACGAGGACGAAGACGACGATGACGACGAAGACGACGGGCCTGGCGATGTCGGCCTGCCGCTGGGCAATGGCACGAACTTCCCCGACGACATCGAAGGCACCGACGGCGACGATGTCATCGACGGCGGCAACGGCGACGACCGCATCGAGGGCGAGGCCGGCAACGACGAACTGAGCGGCGGCAACGGCCGCGACCGCCTGGAGGGCGACGAGGGCAATGACACCCTGTCCGGCGATAACGGCAACGACCGCCTGGACGGCGGCGAGGGCGAGGACACCCTTCTCGGCGGCAACGGCGTCGACCGCCTGGACGGCGGCAAGGGAGCCGACACCCTGTCCGGCGGGCTGGGCCCGGATCGCTTCGTCTTCGACGAGGAGAGCGGTGACGACGTCATCACCGACTTCTTCGCGCCGAACGACGTGCTCGTCTTCGACTTCGACGATGACACCGACGGCGGCACGACGGACGACGGCACGACCGACGACGGCACGACGGACGACGGTTCGACCGATGACGGTTCGACGGACGACGGTTCGACCGATGACGGTTCGACGGACGACTCCTCGTCGCAGGTGAGCGTGACGGATACCGAAGCGGGCGCGCTGGTCTCCCACGCGGGGGGGAGCGTGCTGCTCCAGGGCGTCTCGGCCGGCGCGCTGACCGACGACAACTTCCGTTTTGCAGGGGACGACGACGACCTGCCCGAGGACGATGACGATGGGGACGACGCCGAGGGTCATGGCGACGACACCATCACCGATTTCGAGCTGGGGGCCGATCGCCTCCAGATCGAGGCCCCGGACGACAGCGAGCTGACCCTGGACGCCATCGAGGTGAGCGCGTTCAACTCGGGTTCGGGCACGGACAACGGGGTCGTTCTGGACACCGGCGAAGGTCGGGTCACGATCGTCGGCGACGTCACCACCGAGACGCCGCTGAGCGATTACGTGGACATCGTGTAGTCCGCGCCGGCCTGGCAGGGCTGATACGGAAAGGGGCCTGCCCGCGCGCAGGCCCCTTTTTCTGGACAAGGGGCCTGCGCGCAAGGGTGCGGTCGCCGGGGACGCGGTGCGCACCGGGCGTTTCGACGCGGTTCCCGTTGCACGAACACCCAGTCATAGCAGCGGCAATTGATTTTGACACGTCGTCCCGGATGCGATGCGGCACGCCAGTGCTGCTTCGCTGGTCCGGGATTCGCTGGTCCGGGATCTGGTCGCCGTGTGGCACGAGGTCCCGTGTCCGCGCCGCATCACTGCGTGCCGCGGCGCGCACGGGACGACAGACTGGTCATTATTGCCGCTGGTATCATTCGTTCCGACTCGATAACCAGTGCGCGAACTCGGCTGTCGTTTCGTGCCCCCCTCAGACGGACATTCCCGGTGCGGCCGTCATCGCAAAGGTCGTATCATTAGAAGCCATCTTACACTTGCGGGAATTCGGAGCCGAGAGAGGCGTTTTATTAAAATGTGTGGCATTTTTTCGTGTCCGTCGAAATGATTCAGTCTCTATCATTTTTTCTTCTGTGAAAATGAAGTATAAAAATTCCCAACCTGAGTGAAGCCGCCATAAAATGTAAACGCGTGTTTCATCGGCCAATTCATGGTTTCTAATTTGCTACCGTCAATGGGCGTTAATTATCGGAATGCCACGAGAAATACCCTATCTCACGTATTTGTGAAGACTTCGGTCCGAGATGCACCTTCAGATTAACTTGATTTAACGGAATCGCGCTTATAACAGCCAAGCTGATGAGCGACGTGAGAAAGGGGAGCGGTGGATCGAGATGTGGGAGATGGATACAACTGTCGCGGAGGCACGCGAGCCGGGATCTTGCAGCAGGCTGCACGCGATTTCCTCCGACTTCCGTGATCTGGTGCAGACGTACTGCCCCCGCTGCAACGGCGAGGGTGCCACTTGCATGGTCGAAACGATTCGCGAGCTCGGCGACGACGAGGTGGAGAGCGCTGACGTTCAAAGCCCCCGCTAGAACCACGGGCGTCCGGCCCCGACACCGGCGCACGCGGCCGGCGCGCAACGAGACCGGGCTGCGTGGCTGATTGAACGTGCGCTGCGATGGGGCGTGGGGTCCGACCCGCGCCTCGCGCAGATGACACCGGCAGTCGTCCGCTCGGCTCGTGACGGGCCTGAGCCTGGTGCAGGCTGGACACCACTCGTCGGACACGGCAAGGGACCACGGAAGCGGATTGGCCGCGGGCCTGGCGCGCCTCTTTCAACGCGGGCGCGTTCCGTGTTTGACTGCGTGCATGCCGCGCCGGGACCGGCATGTCCGCATTCAATCTTTCGAGGCACGGGCGGTCGGCGTGGCAATCCGGCGTCGTTCTTGCCACGGCGGCGGACGACCTTGTCATGAATCCGCGAGGAGGGCGGCGTGAGCCAGCAGATCTTCGGAGACGGCATCAAGAACGTGGCCTACGCGAACGGGGTCCTGCGCGTCGAGTTCTACGCGCTGACCGCGCGCAACGAGCAGATCGATGCCGGAACCCTGGTGTTGCCGATCAATCAGGCCGGCACGGTGATCAACAACCTGACCACCGCGATGAAGCAGCTGGGCGAAAAGGTCCGCGAAGCGCAGGCACAGCAGCAGACCAGCGGCGAATCGAAATCCGGTCAGGAAGGGCAGGAACAGCCGCAGGAACTCTACTTCGGCGAGTAGCGCCGGAGGATCGCGCGGTGCAGGCCACCTCCGTCGATATCGGCTACGACCGGGCCGCGGATCGGCTCCGGCTGGTACTGCACGGGGAGGCGGACAAGCACGGCCTCTGGCTCACCCGCCGTCTCGCCAAGGCCTTCCTGGGCAAGTTCGCCGAGATGCTGGCGCGCAGCGCCGAGGCCGCCGCCGGCCGCGGGGCCGACGTGGGGCGCGCGGCCGCGATCTTCGAGCATCTGGACGCCTGCGGCGAGACTTCCGCGCCGGAGACCGAGGCCCGGACGAGCGGCACCCGCCGCGAGGGTGATCCGACCAGGCCAGAGCCGCCGCCGTCCTGCGCCGTGATCACGACGGTGAACGTCTCGCCGCGCCGCAACGGCTTCGTCTTCACCCTGAGCGACGAGGCGGAGCAGACCCATGAGCTGACCCTGTCGCGGGCCGAGGCGCACCGCCTGGTCAGCGCGATCTACCGCAAGAGCCTGGCCGCGGAATGGGACCTTGCGCCGCACGTCGGCTGGCTGGACGAAGCCGAAAAGGCCCGCGGCCACCAGCCCGGCGCCGCCGCCGCCCACTGAATCCGGGCCGCCGCGAGTCCGGGGCCGGCTATTCGGCGGCGCCGTTGCGTCCCGCCGCGTCTCTCTCTTGCTTCAGGGCGCCGGCCACCGCACGCAGCTCTTCCAGCAGGGCGGCGTCCGCCGCCCGCGTCACCGCCAGCCCGGCGGCTTCCTGAAAGCGCCCGATGGCGGCGCGCGTCACGCTGTCCATGCGGCCGTCGATCGTGCCGGGCCGGAAGTCCAGGGCGGCCAGCAGGCGCTCGATCTCCAGCAGCGTCGGGTCGCCGCCCGCGGGCGCCGCCGCGGCCTCGGCGCCGGGCGCCTCCACGCTCCACCACAAGCCCCGCACGGCCTCGAAGTCGGACACGGGGTCGTAGTACTGCACGTCGAGTCCGAGGTCCCGCGCGGTGAGCCGGCCGACGGCCGAGAGTACGCCATAGCCCGCCACGGCCAGGTCACGCCGGGCGCGGACCAGGGAAATCTGCGCGTTGAAGAGGTCCTGCTCGGCGTCCAGGACGTCGATGACCGTGCGCGAGCCGACGCGGTGCTCTTCCTCCATGCCGGTCAGCGCAACCCGTGCGGCCTCGACTTCCTGGCGCACCTGCTCGATGCTGGTGCGCGCGCTTTCGAGCTGCGCCCAGGCGCTCAGCGCCTCCTGGCGCACCCGCCGCTTGGCCTCGCTGATCTCGATGCGGCGCTGGCTGGCGGTCTGCTTGGCCTCGCGCACCCGGCTGGTCACGATGCCCTGCTGGTACAGCGGCACCTGGAGCTGCAGCGTGACCTGCGCGCGATCGGTGGTTTCGGTCTGCGAAGACGTCTCCTCCCGGTGCGACAGCGTGCCGTCGACGGTGAGGGTCGGCAGGAGCTGGCCCACCACCTGGCGCACCTGGCGCTCCGCCGCCTTGCCGGCGAAGAGGGCGCCACGCACCTCGGGATTGTCCTCCACGGCGCGGCCGATCGTGGCCTTGCGCGAGGCCGGCAGCTCGGCGGCCTGGCCCGGAAAGGAAAGCTCGCCGGGCGGCTGGCCGACGACCTCCTCGTAGGCGGCGATGCTGGCGGTGAGCTGGCCCTGCGCGTTTTCCCGGCGGGCGCGGGCGCGGGCCAGGCGGGAGCGGGCCTGGGCGACGTCGGTGCGGGTCACCACGCCGCGCTCGAAGCGCGCCCGCGCGCCGCGAAGCTGCTCCTCCAGGTTCTTTACGTTCTCCTCGCTCAGCCGCAGGATTTCCTCGTCGCGCCAAACGTTCAGGTAGGCCTCCACGGCGCGCTGGAGAACGTCCTGCTCGGTGTTGGCCAGGCGCTCGCGCTCCGAGAGCACCTGGTTGGTCGCCCGCTCCACCCCCGCGATGGTCTGGCCGCCGCGATAGATCGGCTGGCGAACCTGCAACTGGGCGCTGCCCGGCGTGGTCGTCTCGTTCAGGCTGAAGCCGCGGTCCTCGTCCTGGATCTTCTGCTTGCCGATCGAGCCGCTGACCGTGACCTGCGGGCGCCAGTTGCCGGCCTCCTGCGGGACCTGTTCGTTGGTGGCGCGCAGGCGGGCGCGGGCGGCGCGCAGCGTGGGATTGTTCTCGTAGGTCAGCGCGAGCGCCTCCACCAGGCTTTCCGCACGGGCGCCGCCGCCGAGGGCCGTCATCGTCAGGACGATGACGGCGGTTCCCGCGATCGTGCGTGTCAGCCACTGGCCGCGCCGGCTCAAGCGATGCATGCCTCGGTCCCGCTGGTGATGAAGGTTTCGGAAGCAGCGCAAGCCTGCACACCTGATCGTCCCGGAACAAGGGGCAAGGCGCCGGCCGCCGCTAGGCTTCCGCGGCACGGCCGTCCGTCGCCTCGACATCGCCGTAATAGTCCCGTTCGACTAAGGGATAGTGAACGACCCACTCGCGGGCGGCGACCGCCGCCGGCGCCGGTGTGGCGGTGGTGTCCAGCAGGCGGTCGTTCAGCGCGCGCGCGTTCCCGGCGGCCGCAAGGGGCCAGAGCGCGCCCCAGCCCAGCTCGCGCAGGCGGTCGCCGATGGCGCCGAGGTCGATGCCGATGGGGAAGAGGCCCAGCGCCAGGGCCTCCGACAGCGTGAAGCAGTAGGTCTCGGGGACCAGCGAGAGGAAGAGCGCGGCATCCGGCCGGAGGCGCGCCACGAGGTCCCGCAGCTCCGCCCGCGTGTAGCGGCCGGTGACCGTGACGCCTGCCCGGCGGAGTTGCGCGTCGTCGGCGCTGTAGCCGATGACCGCGAAGTCCAGGGGCAGTTTGCGCGCCTGGGCGTCGCGGGCCATCGCCAGCAGCAGGCCGTGGCCCTTGTGCTCCCCGATGGCGCCCAGCAGCGCCACGCGGCGCACCGGCCGGCCGTCCGCCCGCGCGGGGTCGAACGGCAGCGCGTCGAGGTCCTCGGGGTGGGGGCGAACCCTGACCCGGGTGCCCGGATAGCTGTGCTCGATCGTCCGCGCCAGGCTCGGCGTGGGGGCGAAGACGCGCCCCGCGCCGGCCAGCAGCGCGCCGCACTGGCGTCGCCACAGCCAGACGGAGGGGGTGTCCACGGTGCGGCCGTGCGTCCGGATGCAGCTTTCGCAGCTCCGCAGGTCCGGCAGCCCGCAGAACCGCCCGGACCCGTCGGCGCAGTGCACGCGCGGACAGACCGCCGTGTAGTCGTGCAGCGTGATGTCGAAGGGCAGGTCGAGCGCCTCTTGCAGCCGCGCGAACCAGGCCGCGGCCGAAGGGCCGTAGCCGAGCAGGTGGTGCAGATGGACGTGGCCCACATTCAGCACGCGCAGCGCGTCGATCAGCGCCGGCGTGTCCCGGTCGATGTCGATGTTCTGAAGATTGGGCGTGACCGGCACGCCGGAGCCGTTCAGCACAAGCCCCGCCGAGTCCCGTCCCTCCGCCTCGGTCCAGTGCAGGCCGGCGTGGCGGGGCTCCACCGGGTCGGGCAGCATGAAGACGACCCGTCGGCCCTCGGCCAGCAGGCGGCTCGCCAGGTATTCCGCGTGGTGCCGCGTGCCGCCGTCGAGGCCGTGGAGGACGAACAGGCTGATCCGCGCGTCCGGCCGGTCGAGCGCGAAATGCCCGCGCCAGCGCGCCGCGTCCAGGCGCGTGCGCGCGGCCTTCAGCGGATCGTCGCGGATGTAGCTCTGGATCAGCGCGTGGTAGCCGGGATGGCGGCGTTCCACCGTCTGCCCGGCCTGTTGCGTCAGGCGCAGCTTGCCGGTTCCGAAGGACACCGCGCCGAAGTGCCGCACGAAGGTGTCGGCGGCGATGACGTTGCGCCAGCCGGCGTCCGCCATGCGGCGGCAGAGGTCGTTTTCCTCGCCGTAGCCGCGGGGGAAGGCGGCCTCGTCGAAATCGCCGACCGCCCGCAGCGCCGCCCGGGACACGTACATGCAGAAGCCCACGCCGGTGGGCGCGTCCACGACCGCGCCGGCGTTGACGCGGCTGGCGGCGGCGTCCAGGGACGCATAGTCCAGTTCCAGCACCTGCTCGTTATTGGCCAGCCAGAACGGGAAGCTGGCGATTTCCCCGTTGTTGGTCAGCGGCGTCACCGTGGCGATGTCCGGCGCGCCGGCGCGGACGGCTTGCAGGCGGTCCAGCCAGTCGCCGTAGACCTCGGTATCGCTGTTCAGCAGCACCACGTCGCGGTCGTCGTACAGCCGCATGCCGCGGTTCGCGGTCTTGACGAAGCCGAGGTTCCGCGAATTCTCCAGCAGCGTGAACAGGCCCCGCGCGGCCAGTTCGCGCAGGGTGTCCAACAGGGCCGGCTCCGGGCCGGCGTCGTGGATCACCACCAGCTCGAAGCGGCCGCGCGGGGTCGAGCGCAGCACGCTGTGCAGGCAGGCCAGCGTCTCGTCGTGGCCGGCATAGACGGGCACCACGACATAGGGCGCCCGGGCGTCGGCATGGGCGGCGTCGTGGCGGTGGCTCGGCGAATCCAGGGCGTCCCAGTCGCCGGGCGTCGGCGCGGCGGGCGGCGCGGCGCGCGCATGGTCCGCGGGCAGCCGCGAGCGGCCCTCGACCTGGCGCTTCCAGGTCTGATAGGCCGGCAGGTCCTTGAAAAGACCGGGGAAGGTCGCGAAGAGCTTCGCCTTGAGGCGCAGTTTCCGATCGTTGTCGATCGGCAGTCGGCGATAGGCGAACCTCAGGAGACGATGGAGCATGCGGGCCGGAAAGCGTCGGGACTGGCGCTGGTGCGCCTCGTAACGCGCGGGAGGATAGGAGGTGGCCGCCCCCGCCGCAAGCGCGTCAATGTCTTTCGTCTCGTTAGACGTCTTGGCGCGAACGTACTGTTTCCCTGACGGGCGCGGCCTCATGCTTCGACAGGCTCATCATGAGGCGATTTCTTCCAATGTTCCAGGCAGTTAACGCCTCGTCCTGAGCCTGTCGAAGGAGCGGCGTCGCGCCGAAGGCGCGAAAATTCCGTTCACGAGAATGTCCTCCTAGGCCAGCTTCAGCCCGTGCCGGCGGTAGAACCGCAGGGCCGAGGCGATCAGGGCGCCGCGATGGCGCCATCCCTTGGCGCTGGCATTGCCGCCGTAGTGGGTGATGCGGACGCCGGGCGCGTAGACGATGCTGCCCAGCTCGGCCAGGCGCAGCGACAGGTCGAAGTCCTCGAAGTAGAGGAAAAACGCCGGGTCGAAGCCGCCCGCCTCCAGCAGCGCCGCGCCGCTGCACAGCATGAAGGCGCCGCTGGCCAGCGGCACGCCCGGCAGCTCGGCGGTCGCCCCATCGACGACCTCGCGCAGCTCGTAGCGCGCCAGGCGCCGCGCGAACAGCCTTGCCAGCCACGGCGAGCCGCTGGCGCGCACCGCCAGGGTCAGCACGTCGGGATAGCGCTTGCAGAGATACTGCCGGTCGCCGCCGGGTCCGTCGGCCAGGGGCGCCACCAGGACGGCCTCGCGGCGGCGCCGCAGCACCGCGAGGCCGGCGTCCAGGGCGTCGGGCGCGACCAGGACGTCGGGGTTGCAGACCAGATGCGCGCCCTCCGGCCGCACCCGCGGCAGGGCGAGATTGTGGCCGCGGCCGAAGCCGACGTTGCCGTGGCCGGACAACAGCTCCCACGCGTGCGGGGTTCCGTCGAAGTGCCGGGCCACGACCGGTCGCAGACGGTCTTCGTCCAGCCGATCCCCGTTGTCGATCAGCAGCAGGCGGGCCGCCGCAATTTCCCGGCTTTGCGCGATCGCCCGGCACAGGCGGTCCAGCACGTCCTCGAAGATGGCCGGCGGCGTGTCGTAATGGACGATCGAGATGGTCAGCGCGACCGGTCCGTCGGGCAGGCGGTTGAACGGGCTCACCGCCGTCCGCGGGCCGGTCTGCGGGAGCGGGCGGGTCATGCCAGGCCGATCTCCCGCAGGCGGGCGGCATAGCGGCGCCCGGCGGCCTCCGCGCCGTGACGGCGCCGCAGGAAGTCGCGGGCCGCTTGTCCCTTGCGCCGGGCCTCCTCCGGGTGCTCGGCGACGCGGCGCAGCAGGGCGGCGGCGTGGTCGACGTCGGGCTCGGCCCAGGTCTGGCCCTGCCAGAAGGGGTACTCGCCGGCCTCCAGCGGGCGCGGCGAGCAGTCCACCAGGAACGCCGTCTCCGGCGTGCAGAAGTCGGTGTTGCCGGAATAGTTGGTCACCACGACGGGCTTGCCCAGCGCCATCGCCTCGGCCGGGCCGCGGCCGAAGCCCTCGGCGCGGTGCAGCGAGACGAAGGCGTCGCAGACCGAGATCAGGCCCAGCATTGCCCCGCGCGACAGCGTCTCCGCCCGGATCGTGATGCGCGCGTCGGCCGCCGCCATCGCCCGCAGCCGCCGCCAGGCCGCGTCGTCGTCGCGGACGTTCATCGCCTTGATGACCAGGCCGGCCGCCTCGTCGCCGCGCGGGAAGGCCCGGCGGAAGGCCTCGATGCAGGCGAAGGGGTTCTTGCGCGCGATGAAGGAGTTGCCGTCGAAGGCGAAGAGGAAAAGGCACGCGTCCTCGGCCAGGCCGAACTCCGCCCGGCTCGCGGCGGGCGCGTCCGGCACCGTCACCGCGGGCGGCAGGCAGCGCACCGGCACCGGCGCCACCTCGGCGATGGCGTCGCGGACGAAGCTGCTGGGCGTCCAGACCTCGTCCACGAACCAGAAGGCCTGTCGCCAGGCCGCCGGCCAGTGCGGCAGCTCCCAGGGCCAGAGGCCGATGTTGTAGCGCCCGTCGAAGGCCTCCGGCCCCAGCGCGAAGAAGGCGGTGCGCACCTCGAACCCCGTCATGCACAGCAGATTGGCGCGATAGGGCTGCTCCGCCGACAGCCAGTGCTCCACCGAGCGATCCTCGCAGCGGGTCGCCAAGTTTTCCTTAAAATCCCGGACGACGAAGGGTAGCCCGGCGGTGGCCAGGGCGTGCGCCGTGGTGCGCAGGTCCTCGCCGATGCCCAGTTCCCCGCGCGCGTAGCCGATCAGGTTCGCCCCCTTCGGCCGGGCGCGGGCGGGGGGAACCGGCGTTCGGGTCACGACGGGCGACTGCACCGGCAACGGGTCCAGCGGCGCCTCGTCGGAGGTGGTCTCGCAAGACGCCGTGAGGGTCTTCCGACCGGTCCTGTGAAGCCAGGCGACCAGGGCGCGCCGAAGCCCCGCCAGCCGGGCCGGCCGCCCAGGCGGTTCGGGCGGCGCCGGCGCCGCCGCCGTGTCGCCCGCCGGCTCCCGGAACGCGGGGATGAGCCCTGGCGGGAGGCGGTACTCCTGCCGCCCATAGGTGAGGAACCATTGCACGAAAGCGTTGCGGCCGGCGCGACGTTCGAGCGGGAAGGCCTGTTGCAGGTCCGTTCGGGTCTGCCAGATGGCGTACATCAACCGGCTGAGCGGCCGGCCCCGGTCGGTCGCCAGCGCCGGCTCCGGGAGGTTGAGGTCCGTCCAGGCATGGTCGTAGCCCGTCGGCGAAGGCGCGCGAGAGGCGTCCGGGTCGCTCGGCGCGTCGGCGGCGGCCGGGCTTTCAACGGGGTCGGGAACCTTCATGAGCGGGCTATCGGCCTTCGGGGCGCGGTCGGGACGACGGCCGGGCATTGCCACGGCGCGACAGCTTCGCCATAAATCGGCCGAGCCGCCTTGGCAAGGCGAACCTCGCCATTCGGAAGATCGCGCCCGCGCATGCCCGCTCCCTCCGTTTCCGTCGTCATCCCGTCCTACAATCACGCGGACTACCTGGGCGAGGCGATCGACAGCGTGCGCGCCCAGAGCCTCGCGGACTGGGAACTCGTCATCGTCGACGACGGCTCGGCGGACGATTCCCTCGCGATCGCCAGGGGGTATGCCGAGCGGGACCCGCGCATCCGCGTGCATGCCCAGGCCAACGCCGGCTCGCACGCGGCGATGAACCGGGGCGTGCGCCTGGCGGAGGGCGCCTGCGTGGCGATCCTGAACTCCGACGACCGCTTCCATCCGCGCCGGCTGGAGCGGCTGCTGAGCGTGGCGGAGGCCGGCGCCGACCTCGTCGTGACCGGGGTCCGCCTGATCGACCGGCAGGGCGAGCCGATCGCGGACCCCGAGCACTGGTGGCGGCGCATGTACGCGGGCTTCCTCGAGGACCATGCCGCGAACGGCGCGTTCACGGCCCTGGCCCGGGGCAACTTCACCGTCTCCACCTCCAACTTCTTCTTCCGCCGGTCGCTGTTCGAGGCCGTGGGGCCGTTCCGCCACCTGCGCTACGTCATCGACTGGGACTGGGCCTGGCGGGCGCTGCTGCACGCGCCCGAGCGCTTCGTCTTCCTGGCGGACGAGGCGCTTCTCGACTACCGCATCCATGAGCGGAACACGATCCTCTCCAACAGCCTGCGCGCGGCGGCGGAAACGGCGTCGGTGCACTGGCGGGTCCTGCGCGCGCGGGCGCCGGAGCTGACCGCCGCCCTGGCCGCGCAGCGCCGGCGCGAGCGTTTCCTGCGGCGCGAGGCCATCGCCGTGCGCCAGGCCGAGTTGGCGGCGCAGGTCGCGGCGCGGGACCAGGCGCTCGACGAGCTTCGCGAACAGCTCGCCGCGCGGGAACGCGAACGGGACGCCGCCGTGCAGGCGCTGGAGAACGAGCGCCGGGCCTGGGAGGTGGAGCGCCGGGCCATCCATGCGAGCCGGACGTGGCGGCTCGGTCGCGCGATTCTCGCCCCGGCGCGCGGCTTGCGGCGCCTCCTGCGCTAGCTCCCCGCCCAGCGCGCACCCCCGCCTCAGCTCAGCGTCAGGTTGCTGTCGCCCCAGGCCGTGGCGGCCTCGCGGAAGGCCTGGGTGCGGTCCGCCGGCACGTCGCCGAACCGGGGGTCGTCCACGGCCACGCGGAAGTCCGTGCCATTCGGGTCGGCGAAGGCGAAGTCGTTGAACCAGACGACGCTCTTCATCTGCGAGAAGCCCTGGAACAGCTCGAAGGCGTCGCGGATCCACTGCGCCGCGCTGTTGCCGTCGTAGTCGGGGAAGGTGCCGATCTCGCTGACGATCAGGGGCTTGTCCGGATATTCGCGGCCGATCTGCGCCATGAAGTTGGGATAGAGCGTGTCGGCCTCCTGCCAGCCCGAGCCGTTGATCGGATCGTTGCCCCAGTTGTAGGCGCTCACCCCGATGAAGTCGACATAGCCGTCGCCCGGATAGTAGTTGCGGAAGTCGTTGGACGGCCCCGGCAGGTCGGGCGGCGCCTTGAAGTTGGGCGCCCAGATCCAGCGGGCGTTGTCCGCGCCCTCCTGCTCGAAGATGTCGACGACGTGGCGCCACATCGCGACGTACTTCTGCGGGTCGTTGCCGTTGGCGATCCCGGTCCAGATGTTGGCGTCGCCGTTGAACTCGTGGTCGAAGCGGATCAGGACGTCGCTGCCGAAGGCCGCGACCTCTTGGGCGTAGGCCCGGATCAGGTCGTCCCAATTCCCGGCGATGATGTTGTCCAGGCTGAACTCGGGCTGGTCGAATCCGCCGCCGGCGCGCCAGCTCTCCCAGGTCACCATCGGAATGCTGCCCTCGCCGCGCACTTCCTCGGGCAGGTTGGGAAACTCGTTGAAGGTGTTGCGGGCGCCGCTGTTCACCTGCCAGCCCTGGAAGTACATCGTGATCTCCGGGGTCTGGCCGATCTCGTTCGCGAAGTTCTCGATCGACTGGCTGAAGTCGTTGGTCGGCCGCAGGTGCGCGCCCAGCAGGCGGTCGGCCTCGTGCAGGCGGAAGTCGCGCTGGCCGTCGCCGTCGCCGCTCAGCACGGTGCGATCGCCGTCGGCGTCGACCGCGATCACCCGCACCTCGTGATCGCCGGGAATGAGGAAGAGGTCCGGGATCGCGGCCGTAAAGCCGGCGGCGAAGGCGCTGTCGGGGAAGGCGGCCGCCACGTCCGCGCGGCTCTGGCTCAGCTCGGCCTCGACGATCTCGCGGTCGTTCAGGTGGATTTCGACGTGGTCCACCGGCGCGTCGCCCGCGACCCAGCCCGAGACGGTCACGCCGCCGTCGACGCTGCTGGCGATGCGGGGCGTCGGCGTCTCGACGAAGCCGAAGGTGCCGGTCGGCGCCGCGTTGACGAAGACCGTCTCGGCCAGCTCGCTGCGGCTGCCCTCGCCGTTGACGCCGACGAGGGTCAGGACGTTCGGGCCGGACGGCAGCGCGCCGATGTCGAGCTGGCCCTGGAAGCCCAGGTTCGTGGTCCCGACGTTGAAGGCCTCGGCCACGTCCGCGCGGGCCACGGTGCCGGGGGCGACGGTGCCCAGCAGCTCGCCGTTGGCCAGGACCTCCAAACTCTGGAAGCCGCTGTCGTCGACCGCCCAGCCGCTGACGCTCAGCACGTCGCCGGCCTGCGCGCTGCTGCGCGCCGGCGTGTCGAAGAAGCCCAGGCGATCCGGCCGGTCGACCACGACGGAGATGCCGGTGTCCGCGATCGCCGCGCCGTCGGCGCCGAAGGAGCGCACCAGGATGTCGTGCGGGCCCTCCGCCAGCGCCCCGGTATCCAGGTCGAAGATGAAGCCGGAGTTCGGCACGTCCTCGCGGAACGTGGGGAAGGTGGCCTCGCCGACCTTCGCGCCGTCGACGAAGACGTCCACGCGGCCCTCGCTGTTCGGGATCTGGGCGAAGCCCACGACGCTGATCAGGCCGTTGACCCGCTGGCCGTCGGTCAGATTGTCGTCGATGTTGATCAGCGGCGCGCCGGCGACCATGTCGCGCGTCGGCGCGTCCTCAAGCGGGGTCAGGGTGGCGTCGGCCAGCACCTCGTCGCCGGCGTCCGGCAAGGGCAGCACGCCGGCCTCGTTCGCGCCGGCATCCGAATCCAGAATGTCCATCGGCCTCTCCGAACGGTCGTTTCAGCGCGCGGCCAGGCCGCCGCGCGGTTTCGGCGGTTTGCGGTCTACAGTCCCTCCAGGCCCAGGGGCTCCGTCTGCGCGGCGGCGCCCACGATGTCGGGAATCTGCTCCGCCAGTGCCGCGTCGAGGGCGCCGCCCGTCACCGGCCGGTCGTCGCTGGCGCCGTCCACGACGGCGCGGGCGCTGGCGGTGTCGCTGTCCTGGTTCCAGACCACGCCCGCCGCCGCGAAGGCGTCGGCGTAGGCGTTGGCCACCATGATCTTGTTGCGGATCGTGGTGGCGTCGAAGGCGAGCCGCGACTGCCCGTCGCCGGCGATGTCCACGGCGACGCCGTCCTGCGCGCCCGAGATGATGTCCACGATGATGTCGCCGATCTTGATTCCGTCCGCCAGCCGGCCCTCGATCTGGTCGGCCCAGAAGGTCAGGCCGGCGGCCGAGGGCTGGCGGTCGAAGAGGTTCTGGAAGACGTCGGCGACGAACCCCTCGACGGCGTCGCGCGTGGCCGCGCCCGTCGCCTCGGGGGCGAGGAAGGGGAAGAGGTCCTGGGCTTCCGGGCTCAGCCGGAAGCTCTCGGCGATGTCGTCGACGATGGTGCCCGCGGCCTCGCCGTCGGCCAGGCCCTCCTGGTACTGACCGCCCCAGAAGTCGAGGCCGGCCGGCCCCGGCGCGCGCCCGAAGTAGCCGACGTAGATGGCGGAAAGCTGCTGGGCCACGCTCAGCGACAGGAAGCCGTTGCCGCCCTGGCCGGGCGCGGCGGCGCCGTCGGCCACCGTGATCGTCGCGTCCCCCGCGACGCTCAGGTTCGTGGCGGCGATCTCCACCCCGCCGAGGCCGCTCAGCCGGATCTCGGTCTCGCCCGCGCCGAAGGCGCCGTCGCCGTCGAGGTCGAGCCGCAGGAAGGTGTTGATGCCGTCGTCCACGCTCTGAACGACGCCCTGGAGGATCGGGGTGTCCGGCAGGACCAGCGTGTCCTCGGTCGAGAAGTCGGTGATCGTCAGGACGCGTGCGAAGTCCGGCGAGTCGGGCGCGGTCGCCACCACGACCGAATCGGCCCCCTCGCCCAGGGTCAGGATCGCATTGCCGCCGGCGCGAATGGTGTCCGCGCCCGCGCCCGCGTTCACCCTGTCCTCGCCGGCGGCGCCGATGCGGTCGTCGCCGGCCCCGCCGAGGAGGGTGTCGGTGCCCGCCCCGCCATCTCCAAGGTCGAGGATATCGTCGCCGGCGCCGCCGTCCAGGATGTCGCTCCCGGCGCCGCCGCTCAGGACATCGTCGCCGTCGAGGGCCAGCAGCCGGTCGTCGCCCTGAAAGCCCTGCAGCGTGTCGGCGCCGCCGGTGCCCTGGAGGGAGTCGCTTGCCGGCGTGCCTGGGACATTGGCCATGTGTGACGCTCCAGATCGCCGCGCGCCACCGTCACGGCCGCCGCGCGGTCATGCAGTTTCGAATCGGGATGCGAATGTTAAGCAGGCGAACGCCGGGAACACAACCGCCGCGATCCGCCTCAGGCGGCGGCGGGCAGCTCCGGCCGGGCGAGCAGGCGCTCGTAGAGGGCCAGATAGTCCGCCGCCATGCGGCGGCCCTGGAAGCGCTCGCGGAAGCGGCGGCGCGCGGCCTCGCCCAGCTCCGCGGCGAGGTCGGGGGACTGCAGGCGGGCCATCGCCGCGCGCAGGGCGGCGGGGTCGTTCGCCGGCACCACGAAGCCCGTGACCCCGTCGCGGTTGACGAGGCTGGTGCCGGTGCCGAGGTCGGTGCTGATCAGCGGCCGGCCGCACATCGCCCCCTCCAGGAGAGAGATGCCGAAGGCCTCGGCCCGCGCCGTCGAGGGCAGCACCACCGCCCGCGCCAGCGACAGCAGCGCCATCTTGTCCGGGTCGGCCACGTGACCGAGGACGTGCACGTTCGGTCGGTTCGCCGCGGCCCGGCGCAGGCGGTCGCCCTCCGGGCCGTCGCCGGCGACGACGATCTGGCCGTCGAAGCCCTCGGCCGCGCGCAGCAGCACGTCCAGGCCCTTGTAATGGCGCAGAACGCCGATGAAGACGAAGAAGCCGGCGCCGAACCGGATCCGCCAGGCGGAAACGCGAGCCGGGTCCGGCGCGGGATAGCTCTCCGGGTCGATGCCCAGCGGAATGACGGCCGGCCGCTGCGACAGCCGCGCGAGGACGGGGCTGCTGTCCACGTAGCTGTCGGAGGTCGCGACCACGGCGTCGAAGCCTTCCAGCAGGCGCCGCAGCCAGGGCTGATAGGCGCTGGCGAGCGAACCGCGGTTCACCACGTCGGCGTGGTAGGTCAGCACGCGCTTCGCCCGCCCGCCCGGCCGCAGCCAGTACGCCAGCTCGGCGAACGGCCAGGGGCTGTGCACATGGATGATGTCGTAGGCCTCGCGCGCGCGCCATAGCGCCGGCAGCATGCGCAGCGACATCGGGCAGGAGGAGATGCGAAGATCGGCCGGATAGCCGACGACCGTGGCGTAGTCGGCCCTCTGCTCCACCACCCGCGGGCCGGGACCGATGCAGGCCACGTCGAAGCGGCGGCCGGGGCCGGCCATGTTGCGGCAGATCTGGCGGATACTTTCCTCCAGGCCGCCCTGGGTGAAGGGCTCGGCGGTCTTGAAGACGTGCAGGACCTTCATGCCGGTGCGGGCTCCAGCAGTTCGCGGTAGACGCCGAGCGTCCGCCGCGCCGTCGCGTTCCAGGTCATCGGCGCGGCGCGGGTCCGTCCCGCCCCGGCCAGCCGCGCGCGCAGCGCGGCGTCGTCCAGCAGTTCCGCCAGGCGCTCGCGCACGCACTCGATGTCGTGCGGCGGCGCGTGCAGCGCCGCCTCGCCGGTGACCTCGCGCAGGCTGCCCGCCGTCGATGTCAGGAGCGGCACGCCGCTGGCCATCGCCTCCAGACAGGGCAGGCCGAAGCCCTCGTAGGCCGAGAGATAGGCGAAGGCCGCCGCGCCGGCGTAGAGCCGGCGCAGCAGGTCCTCCGGCACGTAGCCCGGGATGCGCGCCTCGCCCGCGCGGGCCAGCGGCTCCAGCGCGCGACGCAGTTCGCTCTCGTGCCAGCCGCGCGCGCCGACGATGACCAGCGGATAGCGCCGGCGCAGGCGGTCCGGCAGCCCGGCATAGGCCTGGGCCAGCGTCGTCAGGTTCTTGCGCGGCTCCAGCGTCGCCACGGTCAGCAGGTAGCCGCCGGGCGCCAAGCCGTATTCGGCCAGGGCCGGCACCAGGTCCGCCGCCGCGCGCGGATGGAAGCCGGGGTCGACGCCGAGGGGCACGACGCGCACCTTGTCCGCCGCGAAGCCGAAAACCTCGGCCACCTCGTCGCCGGCGAAAGCGCTGGGCACGATGATGCGCTCGGCGCGCGCCAGCGAGCGCCCCAGATGGCGCTCCAGGAAGCGGCGGCGCTCGCGCGGGTGCTGCGCCGGAAAGCGAATGTGCGAGAGGTCGTGGCAGGTGGTGACGCAGGGCCCATCGAACGGGCGCAGCACGAAGTTGGGCTCGTGGTACAGCGCGGCCTCGCGGGCCGGAGCGGCGCGGCGGAACGCCCGGTTGCGGGCCTGATGCAGCAGCTCGTAGGCGCCGGGCACCCGGCGCAGGTGGCGGCGCAGGGTGTAGCTCAAGTGTCGGTCGCCGCCGCTTCCCGCTTGCCCGGTGTCCGGGTAGCACACGACCCTGATGTCGCCCGACGTCTGGCGCAGGGCGCGACTCAATTCGAAGGCGTAGCGGCCGATGCCGGTGAGGGGGTGCTTGACGGCTTCGACATTGAACAAGGTCGTCGGCATACGAAAGAGCGTTTCCTTTCTGTCACAAGACAACAGAGCAAGTGCGCTAAGCAACTTGAAAGGGACAGAGATGGTTAATAAAGCAACTTTTGGATATACCGAAGAATAACAACTCGTTAACTATCATGTTCGGGTTCGAAGCGTCAACGACGTTTCCACCGCCGCGGCGGCTTTGATCCGCGAGGGCCGGGGGCGGCGCCGTGACGGCCGGTCGACGGACTTTTCAAGGCGATGAGATTGACAAGCGCGTACCCGCTCCGCCTGAATACTCGCTGCACATGGTGTCGGGGCGCGGCGATCATGCCGCCGACCGGCCCCGGCGCGGGATGCGCAGAAAACGCGACGATGCGTGAACGAAACCAACGACGCGCAGGGAAGAACCAAGGAGGCTTCATGCATACCCCCATCCGCAGCGGGCTGGCCATGGCCGCGGTGGCGCTGCTTGCCGCCGGCGGCGCGCGGGCCGCGGAGGACACGGTCCTCAACGTCTACAACTGGTCGGACTACATTGCCGAGAGCACCATCCCGAACTTCGAGGACGAGTTCGGCATCGAGGTGAACTACGACGTCTACGATTCCAACGAGGTGCTGGAAGGCAAGCTGATGGCCGGCAGCACCGGCTACGACGTCGTGGTGCCCTCGGACACCTTCTTCGCCCGGCAGATCGAGGCGGGCATCTACCAGAAGCTGGACAAGAGCAAGCTGACCAACTGGGAGCACCTGGACGACGACATCCTGCAGCAGCTTGCCAAGCACGACCCAGGCAACCAGTACGGCGTGCCCTACATGTGGGGCACCACCGGCATCGGCTACAACGTCAAGATGGTCGAGGCGCGCCTGGGCGAGGACGCGCCGACGAACTCCTGGGCGCTGATCTTCGAGCCGAAGTACGCGAAGAAGCTGGCCGACTGCGGCATCACCATGCTGGACGCGCCGACGGAGATGTTCCCGGCGGCGCGCAACTACCTGGGCCTGGACCCGAACTCGAACTCCAAGGAAGACCTGGCGAAGGCCGAGGATCTGCTGATGTCGATCCGGCCCTACGTGAAGTACTTCCACTCCTCGCAATACATCAACGACCTGGCGAACGGCGACATCTGCGTGGCCGTGGGCTGGTCGGGCGACGTCTACATCGCCCGCGACCGGGCCGCCGCGGCGGAGCAGGGCGTGGAGGTGGACTACGTCATTCCGAAGGAAGGCGCGCTGCTGTGGCAGGACATCATGGCGATTCCGAAGGGCGCGCCGCACCCCGAGGCCGCGCACAAGTGGCTGAACTACAACATGCGGCCCAAGGTGGCGGCGGCCAACGTGAACTATGTCTGGTACGCCTCCGCCAACGAGACGGCGCTGAAGCACGTGGACCCGGAGATCAAGAACAACCCCTCCATCTATCCGCCCAAGGAGGTGATGAAGAAGCTGTATCCCGGCCTGCGGAACCCGCCCCGCTTCGCGCGGCTGCAAACGCGGGCCTGGACGCGCATCAAAACCGGGCAGTGAGGCCGGCTTTGCGGTGACGCGCCCTGACGGGCGCGTCCCCCATCCTGGTCTTCCCCCAAAGGGGGAAGGCACTAGGGCCGAGCAGGGACGGCTGCTCATGACAGCGTCCCCTCCTCCGTTCGGGTGGAGACTGGGGCGAAGCCTTCATGACGAGCGCAGTCCAGTCCCTTCCCCTCAGGGGGAAGGCCAGGATGGGGGACGCGGCGTCAGCCGCGTCAGCAAGCCGCCCACCTCGGCGAAGGAAACGACATGTCCGAAGCGTCCTCGGCCAACACCAAATCCAGGCTTGACCCCTGGGAGGACCCGAGCGCGAGCCCCTATGTCCGCATCGCGGGCGTGACCAAGCGCTTCGGCGAGTTCGTGGCCGTCGACGACGTCAGCCTGGACATCTACCGCAAGGAGTTCTTCGCGCTGCTGGGGGCCTCGGGCTGCGGCAAGACGACGCTGCTGCGCATGCTGGCCGGCTTCGAGCAGCCCAGCGCCGGGCGCATCTGGATCGACGGCCAGGACATGACCGGCATCCCGCCCTACCAGCGGCCGGTCAACATGATGTTCCAGACCTATGCGCTGTTCCCGCACATGACGGTCGAGGGCAACGTCGCCTACGGCCTGAAGCAGGACCGCGTGCCCAGGGCGGAGATCAGGACCCGCGTGGCCCAGGCGCTGGAGCTGGTGCAGCTCGGCCCCTGGGCCAGGCGCAAGCCGCACCAGCTCTCCGGCGGCCAGCGCCAGCGCGTCGCCCTGGCCCGCGCACTGGTCAAGCGCCCCAAGCTGCTGCTGCTGGACGAGCCGCTGGCGGCGCTGGACAAGAAGCTGCGCGAGCAGACGCAGTTCGAGCTGATGAACATCCAGGAGGAGGTCGGGGTCACCTTCGTCTTCGTCACCCACGACCAGGAGGAGGCGATGACGCTGTCCACCCGCATGGCGGTGATGGACCGCGGGCGGGTGATGCAGGTGGGCTCGCCGACCGAGATCTACGAGTTCCCCAACAGCCGCTTCACCGCCGACTTCATCGGCTCCATCAACAGCTTCGAGGGCCGGGTCGCGGCGGTGCGCGACGGCCGCGTGACGGTCCGCGCCAGCGGGCTGGACCGCGATCTGGAGGTGGCCAGCGACGCGCCGGTGCAACAGGGCCAGACCGTCTGGGTCGCCGTGCGCCCGGAGAAGATCGCCGTGGCGCGCGACAGCGGTGACGACGCTCCGGGCGGCGACGATCGTCCCAACACCCTGCGCGGGGTGGTGAAGGACTTCGCCTACCTCGGCGACGCCTCGGTGCTGCGCGTGGATGTCGGCGGGCCGGAGCCGGTCGAGGTGACCACGCCGAACGTGGTGCGCAGCCGGCGCCGTGAAATCGAGTGGGACGACACGGTGGTGCTGAGCTGGACGCCCGAATCGGCGGTGGTGCTGACGGCATGACCACGGCCGCGCCCGAGCGGCCGCAGGCCGCCACGGTGGCGCGCGGGCGCTGGCTGCGCGGCGTGCCGCGGCGGGTGGCGAGCGGGCTGGGCCTGTCCGGGCGCGGCCTCGTGGTCGCCGTGCCCTACCTCTGGCTGGGGCTGTTCTTCTTCCTGCCCTTCGTGATCGTGCTGAAGATCAGCCTGGCGCAGATGGTGATCGCCCGGCCGCCGTTCACCGAGGTCTTCGTCTGGGCGGAGGGTTGGCTGCCGTCCTTCGCGGGCAGCCTGGACAACTACCGCTGGCTGCTGGGCGACCCGCTGTACTGGGTGGCCTACCTGAACTCGGTCAAGATCGCGCTGGTCTCCACCGCGCTGTGCCTCTTGATCGGCTATCCCATGGCCTATGCCATCGCGCGGGCCGACCGCACCATCCGCACGCTGCTGCTGCTGATGGTGATCCTGCCGTTCTGGACCTCCTTCCTGCTGCGGGTCTACGCCTGGATCGGCATCCTCAAGCAGAACGGCCTGATCAACAACGCGCTGATCTGGCTGGGCGTGATCGAGGAGCCGCTGGCGATGCTGCACAACGACTTCTCGGTCTACCTGGGGATCGTCTACAGCTACCTGCCGTTCATGATCCTGCCGCTCTACGCCACGCTGGAGAAGCTCGACGTCTCGCTGCTGGAGGCGGCGGAGGACCTGGGTGCGCGGCCCTGGAAGACCTTCCTCACGGTGACATTGCCCTTGTCGGTGCCGGGCATCGTGGCGGGCTCCATGCTGGTGTTCATCCCGGCGGTGGGCGAGTACGTGATTCCGGCGCTGCTGGGCGGGCCGGACACCCTGATGATCGGCAAGGTGCTGTGGAACGAGTTCTTCAACAACCGCGACTGGCCGGTCGCCTCGGCGGTGACGATCGTGCTGATCCTGGTGCTGGTGATCCCGATCGTGCTGTTCCAGCGCCAGCAGGTCCGCGCGCAGGAGGCCGTGGAGTGAGGAGGCCGCGGGCATGACCGGCAACCGCAAGCTGCTCCTGCTGACGGTGCTGGTGTTCGGCTTTGCCTTTCTCTACGGGCCGATCGTCTCGCTGATCGTCTACTCCTTCAACGAGTCGAAGCTGGTCAGCGTCTGGGCCGGCTTCTCGACGAAGTGGTACGGCGAGCTGCTGCGCGACGAGCAGATCCTGGACGCGGCGTTCCTCAGCCTGCGCATCGCCTTCGTCACCGCCTGCATCGCCGTCACCACCGGCACGATGGCGGGCATGGCGCTGGCGCGCTTCGGCCGCTTTCGCGGGCGCACCTTCTTCACCGGGCTGATCACCGGGCCGCTGGTGATGCCCGACGTGATCATCGGCATCTCGCTGCTGCTGCTGTTCGTCACCACGCAGAACTGGATCGGCCTCCCCGAGGGCCGGGGCATGGACACCATCATCATCGCGCACGCCACCTTCTGCCTGGCCTATGTCGCGGTGATCGTGCAGTCGCGGCTGTCCAGCCTGGACGAGTCGCTGGAGGAGGCCGCGCTCGACCTGGGCGCGCGGCCGGGCAAGGTGTTCTTCACCATCACCCTGCCGATCATCGCCCCGGCGCTGATCGCCGGCTGGCTGCTGTCGTTCACGCTGTCGCTGGACGACCTGGTGATCGCCTCCTTCGTCTCCGGGCCGGGCTCGTCGACGCTGCCGATGGTGGTGTTCTCCAAGGTGCGCCTGGGCGTCTCGCCGATGATCAACGCGCTGGCGACCATCATCGTGGCGATCGTCACCGTGGCGGTGGTCATCGCCGGCATCCTCATGCACCGCCAGGAACGCCTCCGGCAGGCGGACGTCCAAAAGGCGCTGCGGGACGCGGGGTACTGAGCCTCGGGCCGTCCGGCGTGCGACGCGCTCAGTTGCAGCGGCCGATGGAGCCCTCGCGGCAGGTATAGTTGCCGTCGGTCCAGGTGGCGCCCGAGAGGTCGGCGCCGGTGAAGTCCGTGTCGCGCAACCGGGCGTCCGTCAGGTCCGCGCCGCGCAGCTTGGCGTTGTAGAACTCGGCGCTGCGCAGGTCCGCCCCGACCAGGGAAGCGCCGGAAAGGTCGGCGCGGGAGAAGTCCGCCTGGAAGATCTTGGCCCCGTCGAAGTTGACGTCCTTCAGGTTGGCGCTGTTGAACTTCGCGCGATAGGCCTCGACGCCGCTCAAGTTGCTGCCGTGCAGGTCGGCGCGGATGAAGCTGGCGCCGCGCAGCCGCGCCCCGGTGAGATCCACCTCGCTGAGGTCCAGGCGGTCGAAACTGCAATCCTGGTAGTTCACCCCCGGCGTGGGCGGGTCGGTGCAGTCGGCGCGCGCCGGCGTCGCCGCGGCCAGCGCCAGGAGTGCCGCCAGCCCGGCCAGCCCGGCCAGCCCGGCAAGCCGTGCGGGTGGAAACCGGAACGCGATGCCGATCACGAGGCCTGCCTCTTGGCGGGGACCCTGATGACCCGCCCGGCTTCCTCGGGCCAGCCCAGGGGCGCGTGCGCCGCCGCCACCGCGGCCAGGCGCTCGCGGATCTCGGCGGGAAACTCCGCCACCCGGCGGGTGTTCAGATCGACGTAGAGCGTCAGCCATTCGGAGGTTGCCGCCACGAAGTCCTCGCGCGCGTGATACATGCGATGGAAGAAATGGATCCGCTTGGCGTCGAAGGCCAGGAGCTGCGTCGTGAAGCGCAGGAGATCGCCCTCGGCCACCTCCCGCAGGTAGGTGATGTGCGACTCCACGGCGAAGGTCGAGCCGCCGGTCGCCGCGCGATGCGCGTCATCCAGCCCGAGGTCGTCCAGAAAGCGGTCCGTCGCATGGTCGAAAGCCAGGACGTAATAGGCCACGTTCATATGGCCGTTGTAGTCGATCCATTCGGGTCGGACGGTTTCGCGATGCGATTCCAGCGGGGCAGATATCGTCATGGTGCTCCTGGCTGACGGTCTTCCGCGAAGGCGGCGCGATCTTGGAGCGGGACCATAGACTATCGCAGACGCAACGCAAAGCGGCCATGCCGGCGCGCAGCCGGATCAAGACCCGGTCACATCTGCGTAAGCCAATCCCGGGAAGTCCGCCGGCCCCGCACCGGACCGGCCCCGGCCATGCGCGCGGTGCGGGCCGTAACCTCTTGAGCCGGGCGCGATATTCCGGCTCGTTCGAATGTGAGGCGAAATTGCAACAGCCGCGTTGCGCAACGGAAGTCCCTTTTGCCCATGCTGGTTTTCACCCCGAGCCTATGATAATGCGTCATCGGATTGGTGGTCTGTGGGGATCCTCCGACGGGCGCCTTGAAGACCTGCCCACCGCCGGGAAATGCCCGGCGTGGGGCGGTGGGTCGCGCGGGCGTTGCTGGATTGCAACGCTCCAGGCGCGCGCCGGGTCGTCCACTGGATTGGGCGCAACCTTTACGCGAATCGACGCGGAAGGGGGTCATGACTATGCGTACTTCGCGTGGCAGTTCGGGATTCGGTCGAATGGCGGCGGTGCTTTGCCTCTGCCTGGCCATGGGCGCCTGCGCCAGCAGCCAGGAGGAGGCCGACGACGACGCGATGGCGCTGCTCGGCTACGAGCCGCCGAAGGATCCGATCGAGCCCGTGAACCGCAAGATCTTCGCGTTCAACGAGGCGGCCGACAAATACGCGCTGAAGCCGGTTGCGCAGGCCTACGACGAGATCCCGATCGAGTTCCGCAACATCATCCGCAACTTCATCCGCCACATCAGCAGCCCGGTGGTTCTGGCCAACAGCCTGCTGCAGGGTGATCTGGAGCGCGCGGGCAACACCTCGGCGCGCATGTTCATCAACACCTTCACCCTCGGGCTGGGCGACATGGCGGGCGACCGCTATCCCTACCGGAGCGAGGACTTCGGCCAGACCCTGGGCGTCTACGGCTCGGACGAGCAGTTCTACCTGGTTCTGCCCCTGCTCGGCCCGTCGAGCGGCCGCGACGCGCTTGGACTCATCGTCGACATTTTCCTCGACCCGCTGTTCTATTTCGATCCGACCTGGACCACCTACTACGGGATGAGCGCGACGGCGACGGAGGGAATCGACCTGCGGGCGCGCAACCTCGGCACGATCGAGGAGCTGCGGCGCGACTCGGTCGATTTCTACGCCCGCATCCGCAGCCTTTACCTCCAGCGCCGGCAGGCCCAGATCAACAACAATGAAGAGGGCATTTCGGCCGGGCCAGGCTTCGTGGCCGAGGACGGAAATGCTGGCGATGAGCCGGAGAATTGAGTCGATGACCTATTTGCGACTGGCGACGCGGCGGATTGGCGGGGTGCTTCTGGCCTTGGCGGTGCTCATTGGTCCGGCCGTCGCGGCGGAGAGCGAGGCCGAGCGGGCGGCCGCCTTCGTCCGCCAGCTCGGCGACAAGGCGATCGCTAAGCTCAGCGACAGCTCGGTGCCCTACGAAAAGCGTGTAAAGCACTTCCGCACGCTCATTCACGAAGGCTTCGCGATGGAGGCGATCAGCCGCTTCGTCCTGGGACGCTACTGGCGCGTCGCCAGCGAGGCCGAGCAGAAGGCTTTCCGCGACACCTTCCTGGACGTCATCGCCCAGCGCTTCCTGCCGCTCTTCGAGGGCTATTCCGAGGACGACTTCAAGGTCGACGCGGCCAAGACCGATCCGCGCAACCCGGAAATCTACCTCGTCGTCAGCCGGGTTCGGCAGCCGCAAAGCGACGCCATGGTCAAGGCCGGCTGGCGTGTGCGCGAGATCGACGGCGAGATGAAAATCGTCGACGTTCTGGCCGAGGGCGTCAGCATGGCGATCACGCTGCGCAGCGAGTACGGCTCGGTCATCCAGCGCAACGGCGGCCAGGTCTCCGCCCTGATCGAGATGCTGCAAGCGAATGTGGAAAAGGGCGCCTACCGGCCGGAGTCGGTCGAGGGCGTCGTGCAGTAGACCTCGACTCCGCCACGCCGCCATCCGGCGCACGCGTCTAGAAAAGCGACTTTTGCGTCAGGTCGCCGCCGCGCCAGAGGTAGAGCGCGAGAAGGGGCTCCCCGCGCGTGCGCATGGCGTGTGGCGTCCAGGAGGGATGGTGGATCGCGGTTCCGGGTGACCGGGCTTCAAAGGGGGCCGGGCCGCTTTGCCACAGCGCCGAGCCGGCGAGCGGGATGTAGAGTTCCTCGGCCTCGTGGCGGTGTGCGGGATACTCCGTTCCGGGCCCCAGCAACAGAAAGCCGAGCGCGAGGCGGTCGTGCGGAAAAGGGCCGCGCTGCCCGACCAGCTCGGTCCAGCCGTAGCGTGCGAGGAAGGCGGCAGGGACGTCGGAGTCGCTGTAGGTCTGACCCCAGGCCAGGTTCGGCGCCGCGGCCATCAGCGTCGTCACCAGCGATTCCGTGCGGGCCGTCGTCGCCGTCGCGAGCGTCGGCAGCCAGTCCAGCACGGGCAGGCGGCACGGCGTTGTCGCTCGCTGGTGGGCGCCAGGCATTGGCAGCGCGGCGACGCTGTGGGCGAAGGCCGCCGGCGCCAGCACCCTCAGGACGTCACGCGTCTCGGCCAGCAGCCGGCGTGCGGCCTGCCCGGTCTCGGCCATGTCCAATGGTCCTCCGACGGCCGCCATACGGTCACAAGAGCACAAGGCCGCGGGCGCATCGGCGCCGGCGGCCCTGATCCGGGAGTCTTGTCTTCTACTTCGGCTTGTCCCGCCCACGGGCGCTGGAAGTCGCGCGGTCCGGCCGCGCCGTCTAGAAGCCCTCGCGCTCCTTCCGCTTGCGCTGCAGCTTGCGCCAACGCCGGATCGCCTCGGCCTTTTCCCTGGCCTTGCGCTCCGAGGGCTTCTCGTAGTGGCGGCGCAGCTTCATCTCGCGGAAGACGCCCTCGCGCTGCATCTTCTTCTTCAGCGCGCGGAGGGCCTGATCGACGTTGTTGTCGCGGACATGGACCTGCACGGTGAACTCACACTCCTTTCGCTGCTCGTTGCGCGGCTTGCAGAGCCGATGGACCGATGCCGTCGAAACGGTCATACCTAAATGCGGCGCGTCGCGGCGGACGCACCGACGAGCGTTTGCCTAGCACAAGGCCTTCTGGATGTGAAGCCGTCACGGCGGCCTTTCAAGGGATTTCGCGCCCGCGCGGCGGCGCCCGCCGGGCGCCGCGCCGCCTTGTGGGTATTCAGGGATAGCCGGCCTGGGCGGCGAGGAGATAGGCGAGATAGCCGCCCAGCAGGACGGTTCCCTCGCGGCGGCTGATGCGTCCGCCCGTGGCGGCGAAGACGATCGCCAGCGCGCTGACGCCCAGCATCACCCAGATGTCGAGGCTCATGATGCCGGCCGGCGTGGGAACCGGCGCGATCAGCCCCGTGACGCCGAGGATGCCCAGGACGTTGTAGATGTTGCTGCCCAGGATGTTGCCGACGGCGACGTCGCTTTGTCCGCGGCGGGCGGCCAGGACGGAGGTCGTCAGCTCCGGCAGCGAGGTGCCGACGGCGACGATCGTCAGTCCGATCAGCGTCTGCGAGAGCCCGGCGCTCTGGGCCAGCTCGATCGCCGCGGCGACCAGCCAGCGCGCGCCCAGGATGGTCAGCGCCAGCCCCGCCAGGGTCACCAGCAGCGCCAGCCACAGCGCGTGCCCCGGCCACTGCACCGCCTCGGCCTCGTGGCGGTGCAACTCGGCCGAGGGAAGGGCATCGCCGCGCTCCTGCAGGTAGCTGAAAACCACGTATGCCGCGAGTGCGACGACAAACAACAGGCCGATCCAGCGCGTGATCGTCCCCGTGGCCAGCGCCAGGGCGCAGACGACGGCCGCGGCGATCATCACGCCGGCATCCCGGCGCACCGCCGCCACCGTCACCGCGATCGGCCGCACCACCGCCGCCAGCCCGAGGATCAGCAGGATGTTCGCGATGTTGGAGCCGACAACGTTGCCCACCGCGATTCCCGGCGAGCCGACCAGCGCGGCCTCCACGCTGGTGACCAGCTCGGGCATCGAGGTGCCGAAGCCGACCAGCGTCAGGCCGATCAGCAGCGGCGACACCCCCAGCCGCCGGGCGCTGCCCACGCTGCCGCGCACCAGCAGCTCGCCGCCGGCCACGAGGGCGACCAGACCGATGAGGAAGAGGAGGGCTGTCGGCATGCGCGTTATCCACCACACAGCCGCTCCCGCATCAAGCCCGCGCACGACCTCAAGGCCCCGGCCGAGGACCGGGGCCTTGCGGTCGTGACGGTCAAAGCGGAAGGCTCAGCCGATCTCGCGGTTGACCGTGAAGCCGCGGCTGTCCGCCTTCATCTCGAAGTCGCCGGCGACCACGGCGGTGGCCCAGGCGGCCGATTTCTTCAGCCCGCCGAGCGGATAGACGTGCACCCGCTGGATGCCGCACTTCGGGTCTTCCGCCCAGTATTTGGCGAGGTCGGAGGTCAGCAGGTCGGGCGCGTTGGTGGTCATCAGCTTGCTGACGTTCTTGGCCTGGCGCGTCAGGAAGCGCATGGACGGACCGATGCCGCAGGCGCGCGCGTGGTTGATCAGCGTCTTCAGCGTCGCCAGGCCCGGCACGCCGATGTGGATCGGCAGCTTGTTGCCCTCGGCCTGGATCTTCCGGTCCCAGTCGATGATGGGCTGGGCCTCGAAGACGAACTGCGTGGCGATGTACATCTCCGCCCCGGTGCGCTCGGCGAAGGCGTTCTTCCACTGCAGCGCCGTCTTGATGTCCTCGTCGCGGATGTCGGGGCTGCCCTCGGGGTGGCCGGCCACGCCGATCTTCTTGATGCCGTGGCGGTCGAACAGCCCGGTCTCCAGAAGCTGCATGGAGTCCGAGAACGGCCCCACCGGGCTGTCCACCGCGCCGGCCAGGGCGACCACCTGGGTCGCGTCGGCCTCGCCGCGCAGCCGGGTCAGGTAGTCCTCCAGCTCCGCCTTGCTCTTCAGCGAGCGGGCGGCGATGTGCGGCGCCGGCTCCATGCCCTCGGCGCGCAGGCGCTGGGCGGTGGCGACGGTATCGCGGTAGTCCGAGCCGGGCAGGAAGGTCACCGCGACCTTGGTGCCCTCGGCCAGGTGTTCGCGATAGTCGTTGATCTTCGCGGCCGAGCCGGGCGTCGTCTCGATCGAGAACCCGGAGACGAAGTCGATGATCTGCTGCTTGCAGGTCTGCGGGAAGGTTTCCACCCGCGGTTGGGCGACGCGTGCGCTGAAGATGCCCATGGCCTTCGTTCCCCAATCTTCAGGCTTGATCCACGCCGCCGGCGGCGACGAGGGTGTTCAAGCGGTCCTCGGTGTACGCGGTTTCCAGACGCTCGGCGGCCGCGCTGGCCTCGGCCTCGATGTCGTCGCCGCAGTCGACGGGCGCGCCGCGGGTCCACTGCGCCAGATAGTCGTCGGTCCCGCGCAGCCTGGCCTTCATCGCGGCGCGGTCGATGGCTTTTTCGAAGCGCTCGGACAACTGGCGTTTCGCCGTCTTGCGCCCTGCTTTAACAATCACTTGGGCGGGTATATCGCGCCAGTAGACGACCGTCATTTGCGGCATTGCGCCATTCGCCCTCTCGCCCGGTCACAAGGCCGTCAAACGGCCTCGCGCATGAAGGTTTCCAGCTCACCGTATCCGGCAAAGCGGTATTCGTAGGCCAGTCCCAGCCTTTCCGCGATCGCCCGCGCCTTGGCCTCCAGCTCGGGATTGCGGGTCTGCGCCAGGTAGACGACCTTGGTGTAGTTGCCGAAGTACATTTCCTGCAGTTCGGGATGGCGGTCGATCCCCAGGCCCTCGATGACGAAGCGCTCGAAGTGCCGGGTCAGGAAGTCGGTCAGGTAGAAGGCCGTGGGGTCGTCGCCGGCAATCGCCTCGAACGCGCCCTGCCCCAGGAAGGTGGCATAGCAGTGCGGCCCCGGCAGGCGCTCCACGCCTTCCTCCTCCAGCACCCGGTCCAGCGCGCCGGCGGTGCCGCAGTCGGCATAAAGCACGTAAAGCCGGTCGTAGTGCGGCCGCGCCTCGCGGATCTTGCGGCGCACGCCCTCGGGGATGAGGTGCGGCGTCATGTGCCACTTCGCCGGCAGGCAGGAGACCTCCATGTGCTCCCAGCCCTCGCGCTGGATCAGGTCGATGATCTCGCGCGCCAGGGCGCCACAGGCGATCAGCAGCGTACGCGACCGCGCCTCGGCGGGCTTGCATGCACCAGCCGTCATGGCCTGCCCTCTTGCCTTGATTGCCGGACGGCGGCCCGCGTGACCACCGATGCCCCGCGACCGCCTACTGTGCCGCCGCCATGCGGTTGTGGCGCTGATGCAGCAGCGACTTCGCCGTCTCCACGGCGACCGCGGCGTCGCGGCAGTACGCATCCGCCCCGACGGCGTCGGCGAACTGCTCGTTCAGCGGCGCGCCGCCCACCAGGACGATGTAGTCGTCGCGGATGCCCTTCTCGACCATGGCGTCGATCACGACCTTCATGTAGGGCATCGTGGTGGTCAGCAGCGCCGACATGCCGAGGATGTCCGGCTTGTGTTTCTCCAGTGCCTCCAGGTAGTTCTCGACCGGGTTGTTGATCCCGATGTCGATCACCTCGAAGCCGGCGCCCTCCATCATCATCGTGACGAGGTTCTTGCCGATGTCGTGGATGTCGCCCT
>CAZLNO010000006.1:0-64116 GCA_964561005.1 uncultured Rhodovibrionaceae bacterium
GCTGCCCGCGCGTCGTGGCGAAGAGGAATTAGCTCTGGTCGCGGCTGTCGTCGACGGCGCGGTGCATCTCCGGCCCGTCGGGGCCTTCGCGGCGCTGGATGTAGTGACCGGTCGCCAGGCAGTCGGCGTCCAGCTCCAGGGCGGTTTCCAGAAGGTCGTGGAACTTGACCGTCTGGTTGCAGCGCACGCAGGGGATCGGCGTCTCGCCGCGGAGGTAGCTGTCGGCGAAGTCGTCGATGACCGCCTGGCGAAAGCGGTCCTCGTAGCCCAGCACGTAGTGTGGGATGCCCAGGCGGTCGGCCACCCGCCGGGCGTCGTGAATGTCCTGCCCGGCGCAGCAGGCGCCCTTGCGCCCGACGGCGGCGCCGTGGTCGTAGAGCTGGAGCGTCACGCCGACGACATCGTAGCCCGCGCGCGCCAGCAGCCCGGCGGTGACCGAGCTGTCCACCCCTCCGGACATGGCGACCACCACGCGGGTGTCTTCCGGACGCTTATCGAAACCGAGGCTGTTCATGGTCCGCGGTATATAGGCGTGGCGCCCGCACAGGCAACCGCCGAGGCGGCGCGGTCACCCGGCCGCTTTTTTCAGCACCTCCACCGCCCGGCGCAGCGGCCGGTCGTCGTGGTGCAGCCCCAGGGGGGTGGAGAAGTGGCCGCGGTTGGCGATGAAGAGATTGCGGTGCGGCACGTCCCAGCGCCGCGCCAGCGCCAGGCCGCCGGAATAGGGCGTGACGCTGTCGTGGCTGCCCAGCAGCATGACCAGGTTCCCGGCCGGCATGACCGGATCGCCCTGCGGCTCCAGCAGGCCGCGATAGCGCGCCAGCGCCTCGTGCGTCCAGCCGGCCCCGGTCAGCGCCTCCGTCACGCCCAGTCCCCTGGCGAAGCTGCCCTCGAAGGCGACGCGAAGGATGTCGCCGCAAGTGCAGACCAGGAACATGACCTCGGGTCGCAGCTTTTCGGGCCAGACGCGGGCGGCGGTGCCCACGACCTGCGCCGTCAGCGCCCCCAGGCTCAGCCCGCCGATGGCGACCGGCCCGCCGCTGGTCGCGCGCGCCCAGTGGATCAGCTGCGCCGTCTCGATGACCCAGGCCTGGATCAGGTCCATGTAGCCCTTGGGCGCGAACGCCAGCGCCGGCTCGCCGCCGTGGTAGCCGGGCAGCATGCGCTTGCCGTGCCAAGGGCCCTCCGGCCGCACCACGCGAATCCCATCCGTGCGCGCCAGGGCGTTCACCGGATCGGCCTGGGCCCGCCACATCTCCATCTCCATGCCGATGCCGTGCAGGTAGATCAGCGTCGGCGGATCGCTCGCCCCGGTGGGCGCATAGACCCGCGCCCAGGCGGTATCGCCCATCGGCGAGGGCCAGCGCAGCCAGCTTACGGCGCCGTATTCGCCGTGGACGGGGTGGGATTCCTCGATGTCCGCCGCTTTCGGCGTGGGAAACGCGGCCTTCGCGCCGCCCAGCCGGTCATCGTGGGCCGCGGCCACCGTATCGCGATCGGCTATGTGGTAGTTCAGCCGCGGCAAGTTGCGGCGCAGGCGCAGCGGCACGGCATAGGCGCGCATGGCCATGAGGTTCTGGGCGGCGCGCTCGCGCTGCGACTCGGCTTCGGCCAACACGCGCTCGGCCGGTTTGGCGTCGGCGAAGAAATGCTCCAGCCACTGCCGCGTCGCCGCCTGGTAGCGCGCCTCGGCCCGATGGGTCGCGTCCAGCAGGCGGTCGATGGTGGCCCTTGGCGGGTCGTGGATCGGCACCTGCGCCAGGAAGGCCTCGCGCGAGCCCTCGGCCACCCGCGCCGCCGCCCAGGCGCGCGAGATGGGGAAGAAGACCCGCGTGACCCAGCGGATCGTGACGCGGTCGAACCACGGCCGCAGCAAGAAACGGCCGGAGCGCCCGCTCAAGAGCGGCAACTCGACCGGCGGGGGCAGCGTGGCATTCGCGTGCGGGCGCATGTTTCAATCTCCAGGCGGCGGGCGGCTGGCCCGGCCATCAAGCGTGACATGCGCCTGTCGCGGAGAAAAGCTATACTGCCGGCTGTCGCGCACGGCGCGACACACCATGCACGCGCAAGAAGAGGAGACCTGCGGATGACCCATGAACTGCGCCGCCTCGCGCTGGCCGCCCTCCTGACCGCCCTCGCCTCCCTCGCCCTGCCGGCGAGCGCCCAGGACCCCTCGGAAATGAAGGTCATCCGCACGCCTCATGGGTTCTCCGAGCTGGTCGAGCGCCTGAACCAGGCCGTCAAGGACGAGGGCATGTACCTGGTGACGCGGGCGAGCGCCAGCTATGGCGCGCGCAACCGGGGCATCGACATCCCCGGCAACATGGTCGTGGGTGTCTTCCGCAACGACTTCGCGATCCGCATGCTGGAAGCCAGCGTCGCGGCGGGCATCGAGGCGCCGATCCGGTTCTACATCACGCAGAACGCCGACGGCACGGCCACGCTGCGCTACTATGCGCCGTCCACGGTCTTCGCGCCCTATGACGACGGCGGCGAGGAACTGGACGCCCTGGCGGCCGAGCTCGACGCGATCTTCGCCCGCATTGCCGAGACGGCGGCGGCCGACTAGATGTCGGGCAGCGCCGGCCGCCGCGTGGGGAATGCCATACCCACCTTGCGGACGACCGTGACGGCGGCTAGAACGCGAAGGGATCACTCCCTCGCCGGCGTAGCTCAATTGGTAGAGCAACCGCCTTGTAAGCGGTAGGTTGGGGGTTCGAGTCCCTCCGCCGGCACCACCGACCACAATGCGATCGCCCGGGCCGACCGAGGTGCCCCGCCGACAAGGCGCGTGCCCGCCCCTACCGCCCCTTCGACGCCGCGGGAAACAGTCAAGAAAATCTCATCGCCGGATCAAGATTTCTCAGTTTTGTGCGACGGCGCGAAATCCTAGCCTGCGCACAAGCGCAATGCGCCATCCGGCAAGAGGGGGACCCGGCGATGCAGATCCACGGCGACGAGCGATCCGGCAACTGCCTGAAGGTCAAGTACACGGCCGATCATCTGGGGCTGCCCTACGACTGGGTGGCGATCGACATCCTGAAGGGCGAGACGCGCACCGAGGCCTTTCTGGCCATGAACCCCGTCGGCCGGATACCCGTGCTGCGTCTGGATGACGGCCGCGTGCTGGCGGAATCGAACGCCATCATCCTGCATCTCGCCGAGGGCAGTTCGTTGATTCCGACGGACGCCTACCAGCGGGCCAAGATGCACGAGCTGCTGTTCTGGGAGCAGTACTCCCACGAACCCTGCATCGCGGTCTGCCGGTACCACATGCACATGCTGGGCCGTCCCAAGGACGCACGCGAGACCTGGCGGGTCGAACGGGGCGAAGTTGCCCTGGACCTGATGGAGTCGCTGCTGACCGGCCGCGACTGGTTCGTGGGCGGGCGCCTCACCCTGGCCGACATCGCCCTGCTGGCCTACACGCGCCTGGCCCACGAGGGCGGCTTCGACCTGGCGCCGCGCCCCAACGTGCGAAGCTGGATCGCCCGCTGCGAGGCCGCGCTCGGCCTGCCGCCGGCCAACGGGCAAGACACGGCGGTCCAGAAAGCCACAGCGGAGATCGCATCGCCATGAAGCTGCCCTACGTCGTCACCGACGTCTTCACCGACCGGCGCTTCGGCGGCAACCAGCTTGCCGTGGTGCTGGACGCGGCAAAGCTGACCCAGGCGCAGATGCAGGCCGTGGCGCGGGCATTCAACTTCTCCGAGACGACCTTCGTGCTGCCGCCCGAGGACCCGGCGAACACCCGCCGGGTGCGCATTTTCACACCCGGCCGGGAAATCCCCTTCGCCGGCCACCCCAACGTCGGCACCGCCTGCGTCCTGGCCGAGCGCGGCGAGCTCGGCGGCGGCCGCGGCCCGTGGACCATGGTCTTCGAGGAGGAGGCCGGACGGGTCACCCTGGAGGTCCGACAGCAATCCGAGGACGTGCTGCGCGCGGAATTCACCGCGCCGCAGGCGCCCGTGATCGGCGCCGAGCTCGACCCGGAACCGGTGGCGGCGGCGGTGGGCCTCGCGCCGACGAGCATCGTGACCCGCCGCCACGCGCCGCGCCTGGCCTCCGCCGGCATGACCTTCGTCTGCGTCGAGATCGACGACCGGGAGGCCCTGGCGCGGGCGCGGCCGGACGCCGATGCGCTCGGGCGGCTGCCCGGCCACGACGCGCATCACGGCAGCATCCTCGTCTATACCCGCGACGCGGGCGTGCCCGGCGCCGACCTGCGCGCCCGCATGTTCGCGCCGGGGCTGGGCGTCCCGGAGGACCCGGCCACCGGCTCCGCCGCGGCGGCGCTGAGCGGGCTGCTCGGCGGCATCGCCGAGACGTCGACGGGCGAGGTCCCGCTGGTCATCGCCCAGGGCTTCGAGATGGGCCGCCCCTCGCGCATCGAAACCACGGCCGTCAAGGCGAACGGCGAGGTCACCGCCGTCCGCGTCGCCGGCCCGGCCGTCACCTTCGCGGAAGGAACGCTGCGGATCTGATCGCGCGCGCCGGTCGACTCACTGCAGCTCGGCGGCGGCGAAGGCGTGGTCGCGGGGGCGGCTGACCGCCGCCAGGCGCTCGCGCACGCCCGGATCGATCTCGGCACTGTCGGCGCGAAAGGCGCCGCAGGCCGCCAGGGCCTTGCGCAGGTCGATCTGCCGGCCCAGCGCCTCCAGCGTCACGCTGGCGGCCACCGGCAGCCGCCCCGGTCCCAGGGACACCCAGGTCTGCAGCCCCGTCAGCCACGGCAGGTTGTTGCGGTAGTTCGGGTAGAGGATGATGTAACAGAGGTTGTGGCCCAGGATCGTCTCGTGCTCCAAGACGTGGATGCGCTCGGCCAGATGAAGCACCTCGCCCAGATACTTCAGGGTGTCGACGATGGGATGCCCCGGGCCCTCGCGCTGCACCCGCTCGACGTTCTTCCACAGCACCCGGCCCTCGTGCGGCGCGATGCGGACCAGCGAGCGGATGATGGCGTTCGGGAAGGTGGCCGAATGGAAATAGCGGAAATAGTAGCCGTGATAGCGTTCGTGCACGGGCTGCGCGTTCGCCTGCACGCGCGGCGGATAGCCGGGCAGCTTGTCTCCCTCCGCGGTCCCGGTCGCCCTGGGCTTCAGCGCCACGATCTCGGCGAAGCGCGCGTGCGGAAGCTGCAGCTCCCATTCCGTCACGCCGAAGTGGTCGCAGATGCGCCGCAGACTGCGCCGCGACGGCGTGGCGCCGCCGGCCAGATAGCGGTTGAACTGCGCCCGGTTCATCCCCAGGCGGCGGCAGACCTCGGCGATCGACGGCGCGTAGCTGCACAGCAGCCCGAGGTTGCGGGGAAAATCGCTCTCGCTGTCGCTGTCGGTCATCGCGCGACACCCCTCGTTGCGGTCCTGGCCGGCCTAGCCTCTGGACCGGTACCCTACGCTACCTGAATCTCGAACAGCATCAAGTCGCGAAAGGGCGACAGCCAACAGCGAAATTGCGGCCTCCGGGGGTTCTTCGCTACCCGTGATACGAAACGCCGGGAGGAATCGCTGCACGCATGACGGAACGTACCGAGTTTCCCTACGAGGTCGAGGAGATCGACAACGTCTGGATCGCCATGCCCGACGGCTGCCGTCTGGCCGGGCGCGTCTGGCTACCCAAGGGCGCGCGGCAGACCCCGGTGCCGGCGATCCTGGAGTACATCCCCTACCGCAAGGGCGACCACACCGCCACGCGCGACGCCGCGATGCACCGCTACTTCGCCGGCCACGGCTACGCCAGCCTGCGCGTGGACCTGCGCGGCAGCGGCGATTCGGAGGGCGTGCTGCACGACGAGTACCTGCAGCAGGAGCTGGACGACGGCTGCGCGGTGCTGCGCTGGATCGCCGATCAGCCCTGGTGCAGCGGCAAGGTCGGCATCGTCGGCATCTCCTGGGGCGGCTTCAACGGGTTGCAGATCGCCGCGATGCGCCCACCGGAACTGGGCGCGGTGGTGAGCGTCGCCTCCACCGACGACCGCTATGCAGACGACGTCCATCACATGGGCGGCTGCATGCTGAGCGACAACGCCGCCTGGGGCGCGCAGATGTTCGCCTACACCTCGCTGCCGCCCGACCCGGAGACCTACGGCGAGGGCTGGCGCGAGGCGTGGCTGCGGCGGCTGGACGGCAGCGGCTACTGGCTGAACAACTGGCTTGAGCACCAGCGCCGCGACGCCTTCTGGAAGCATGGCTCGGTCTGCGAGGATTATGCCGCGATCGAGGCGCCGGTCTATGCCGTCAGCGGCTGGGCCGACGGCTATTCCGACGCGGTGCTGCGCATGGTCGCGGGCCTCAAGGCGCCGTGCAAGGGCCTGATCGGCCCCTGGAGCCACACCTACCCGCACTTCGGCCAGCCCGGCCCGGCCATCGGCTTCCTGCAGGAGTGCCTGCGCTGGTGGGATTACTGGCTGAAGGGCGAGGACACGGGGATCATGGACGAGCCGCCGCTGCGCCTGTGGATGCAGGACTCCATGCCGCCGGCGACCCGCTACGCGTCGCGGCCGGGACGCTGGGTCGCGGAGCCGGGCTGGCCGTCGCCCAACGTGAGCTGGGAGAGTTATCATCTGATTCGGGACCGTCTGGTGCCCGAGGCCGGCGGCGAGCGCGCGCCCGACGAGGCGCTGTCGATCCGCTCGCCGCTCACCGTGGGGCTCCACGCGGGCAAGTGGTGCTCCTACGCCAAGGCGCCGGACCTGCCGCACGACCAGCGCGAGGAGGACGGCGGCGCCCTGGTGTTCCAGAGCGCGCCGCTGGACGAGCGTCTGGAGATCGTCGGCGGCCCGGAACTGGAGCTGGACCTCGGCGTCGACCAGCCGGTGGCCATGATCGCCGTGCGGCTGTCCGACGTGAACGCCGACGACGAGGCGACGCGGGTCACCTATGGCCTGCTGAACCTGACGCATCGCCACAGCCACGAGCACCCCGAGCCCGTCGAGCCCGGCGAGCGCCTGCGCGTGCGGGTGCGGCTGCACGACGTGGCGCACGCCTTTCCCGCCGGCCACCGCCTGCGCGTCTCGGTCTCGACGTCCTATTGGCCGCTGGCCTGGCCGGCGCCCCGGCCGGCGCGCCTGACGCTGAACACCGGCGCGAGCCGCCTCCGGCTGCCGCGACGGCACCCGTCACCGGCGGATCAAGCCTTGCAGCCCTTCGGCGCGGCGGAGTGGGCACCGATGGATCCGACCACGGTGCTGGAGAGCCCGCATCGCAATTGGTGGATCGTGCACGACCTCGACGCCAACGAGGTGCGACTGGTGGTGAAGCAGGACGAGGGCACCGTCCGTCTGGACGGCAAGGACCTGGTGTTCGCCGATCTGAACGAGGAGACTTACAGCTTTCGCGGCAACGATTACGATACGCTGCGCGCGGAGACCTGGTTCGAGCGCCGGCTGCGCCGCGGCGACTGGTCGGTCCGGACCGTCACGCGGACGCTGCTGACCTCGGATGCCGAGACCTTTTACGTGAGCGCGGACATCGACGCTTACGAGGGCGACCGGCGGGTGTTCACGAAGAGTTGGCACCGCAGCTTCGCGCGTGATTTGGTCTAGCCGCGGCGTCGTGGACGTCCGAGGCCCGCGCGCGGGCCGGCAAGAGCAGCGGTCCGGGACGGGCCGCCGGAAAACAAAGGGAGGCCTGGAATGTCAGAGACTGCCAATCAATTGCTGAGCACGCCGCTGCGCCGGCGCAGCATTCTCCAGGGCGGCATCGTGGCCGTGGTCGGCGGCGCCCTCATGCCGCTGTCCAGGGCGGTCTGGGCCGCCCAGGGCAAGGTGCTGCGGGCGCGCTCCTACGCCGACATCGACAAGCTGGACCCTGGTTTCTATCAGAACGCCTACAACGTCGACGTGATGAACTGCATCTACTCCAAGCTGGTCCGCTACAAGGCGGGCAGCGAGTGGGGCTGGGAACTGCAGGCCGCGGAGTCCATCGAGCAGGTCGACGAGACCCACATCCGCTTCAAGCTGCGCCCGGGCATGATGTTCACCGGCGGCTACGGCGAGATGACGGCGGAGGACGTCAAGTTCTCCTTCGAACGCATCCTGGAGCACGACTCGCCGGTCAAGGGCGACTGGGGGCCGCTGGACCACGTGGAGGTCGAGGACACCTACACCGGCGTCATCGTCCTGAAGGAACCGTTCCAGCCGCTGTGGAACATCACGCTGCCCTACGGCTGCGGCCACATCGTCTCCAAGAAGGCCGTGCTGGAGGCGACGGAGAACGGCGGCGACTTCGGCATGGAGCCGCCCTGCTTCTCCGGCCCCTACGTCCTGGACGAGTGGAAGCCCAACCAGTACGTCAAGCTGACCCGCAACCCGGACTACAAGGGCCCGGACAACCCCGGCTTCGACGAGATCCGCATCCTGCCGATGGACGACGAGAAGACGGGGGAGATCGCCTACGAGGCCGGGGACATCGACTTCACCGGCATCAGCCTCGCCTCGCTGAACAATTACAAGAAGAAGACGCCGAAGGACACCACGGTCGAGGAGAACCCCTCGCTCTACTATGCCTGGGTGGGCATGAACCTCGACCACCCGAAGCTGCGGGACAAGAACCTGCGCAAGGCGATCCAGTGGGCGATCAACGTGCCGCAGATCATGGAGGCCGCCTACTTCGGCGAGGCGAAGCCGTCCACCGGCATCATCGCGCCGGGCCTGGTCGGCCACCGCGAGCAGGGGCTGATCCCGCCCGAGGGCGACCTCGACAAGGCCCGCGAATTCCTGGAGAAGGCCGGCGCCCAGGGCATCGAGCTGACGATGGACACGCTGAACGCGTCCAAGTGGAAGACCATCGCCGAGATCGTCCAGGCGCAGCTCGCCCAGATCGGCATCAACTTGCAGATCAACGTGCAGGACTCCGGCTCGTTCTGGACCCTGGGCATGGAGAGCGAGGGCGAGCGCTGGAAGAACCTGCAGCTCATCGTCAACCGCTTCTCCATGGTGCCCGACCCCTACTACGCCACGCAGTGGTTCACCTGCGGGCAGGTCGGCATCTGGAACTGGGAGCGGTTCTGCAGCGAGCGCTTCGACGAGCTGCACAACAAGGCGGTCAGCGAAACCGATCCCGAAAAGCGCGGCGCGATGTACCGGGAGATGCAGGACATCATGGAGGAGTCCGGGGCCTATCGCTTCCTGACGCACGAGGGGAGCCCGGTGATGTACCGCGACAGCGTGCTCGATCCGGCGACGCGGCCCGACGGGCGGCCGCTCTATCGCTATTTCGAGACGGTGTAAGCGCCGGCCGCGATCCCTGAATCACGTCCGCCCCTCGATCCTCGGGCGGCTCGCCGCCGGAGCGGGCCGACCGGGGATCAAGGGCGGGTGAGTCGAGGACACCATGTGGCTCTATCTCGTCAGACGCCTGTTCCTTGCCGCCGCCATCGTCGTGCTGGCGGTGACGCTGCTCTACGTCATGATCCACGCGGTGCCGGGCGACCCGGCCGCGATCATCCTGGGCCCGCGCGCCACGCCGGAGCTGCAGGCGGAGCTGCGGGAGAAGATGGGGCTTGACGAGCCCTTCCACATCCAGATCCTGACGTTCTTCGCCGACGTGGCGCGCGGCGACATGGGGACCGACGTTTTCACCGGCCGGCCGGTCTCGCGCATCGTCTTCGAGCAGCTTCCCTTCACGCTGGCGCTGATTCTCTCCGCCATCGCCTGGGCGGCGCTGATCGGCATCCCGCTGGGCTGCTACTCGGCGATCCGGCGCAACACGCTGATCGACAAGATCACCGGCGTGCTCTCGGTGGGCGTGATCGCCATCCCGTCCTTCGTCATGGCGCTCTACGCCCTGCTGATCTTCGCCGTGGCGCTGAACTGGCTGCCGGCCATCGGGGCGGGCGAGGACGGCTTCTGGGACAGCGTGCAGCATCTGCTCCTGCCGTCCTTCGCCGTCGGCGTCTCCTGGGTCGGCTACATCGCCCGCATCGTGCGCGCCTCGATGCTGGAGGTGCTGGGCGAGAACCATGTGCGCATGGCCCGCGCCTTCGGCCTGCCGGAGCGGCGGGTGGTGTTCCGCTATGCCCTGCCGCTGGCCATTCTGCCGACGATCACGCTGATCGGCGTCGGCATGGCCTACCTGCTGTCGGCGGCGGTCTTCGCGGAGATCGTCTTCGCCCGGCCCGGCATCGGCGCCTTGATCGTGGACGCCGTCGACTCCCGGAACTATCCCATCGTGATGGGCTGCGTGCTGGTCACCACCGGACTTTTCGTGGTCTCGACGACGCTCGCCGACATGGTGAACGCGCTGCTGGACCCGCGGGCACGGGAGAGCCTCTGAGCCATGACATCGGCCGAACGGACGCAAAGCGCGAGCGACGACGCCGGCGGCGTGCGCGGGGCGGGTGCGCTGCTGCAATACTGGCGCCTGCTGCGGCGCGATCAGCTCGGCATGGTCGGGCTGGTGCTGGTGGTGCTGATGGTGGGCAGCGCCGTCCTCGCCGACCTGATCGTGCCCTACGACCCGATCAAGATCATGGTCGGGCCGCGGCTGGCCCCGCCGTCCTGGGAGCACCCGCTGGGCACCGACCACATCGGGCGCGACGTGCTCTCGCGCGTCATCATGGGCGGACAGGTGGCGCTGCAGGTGGCGCTGGCCTCGCTGGCGGCGGCGCTCAGCGCCGGGCTGCTGCTGGGGCTGATCGCCGGCTTCGGGCCGCAGTGGCTGGACAACGGCATGCTGCTGGGCTTCGACGCGGTGCGCGCCTTCCCGGTGATCATCTTCGCCCTGGCCGTGGTCACCCTGCTGGGACCCAGCCTGTACACGGTGATCTTCGTCGTCGCGATCACCTCGGTGCCGATCTACGCCCGCATCGTGCGCACGCAGACCCAGGCGCTGAAGAACAACGAGTTCATCCTGGCCGAGCGGGCGATGGGCGCGCGCACCGGGCGCATCCTGGGCGTGCATATCCTGCCCAACGTGATCGGCCCGCTGCTGATCCTGGCCAGCATGGACGTGCCCCTCGTCATCACGCTGGAGGCGGGGCTCAGCTTCCTGGGCATGGGGGTGCGCCCGCCGACGCCCTCCTGGGGCACGATCCTGAACGACGGCTACAGCTACATCCGCAACTCGCCCTGGCCCGTGGTCGCCGGCGGCATCCCGATCGTGATCACCACGCTCGGCTTCACTTTCCTGGGCGAGGCGCTGCGCGACATCTTCGATCCCAAGCTGCGGAAGGACCTATGAGCACCCAAGGCGACAGCCTTCTGAAGGTCCGCGGACTCTCGCTGGACTTCGGCAGCCCGCGCGGGCGCGTCCACGCGCTGCGCGACGTCAGCCTGAGCGTGCCGAAAGGCCGCATCGTCGGCGTCGTGGGCGAGAGCGGTTGCGGCAAGTCCACCCTGGCCTTCGCCATCATCCGACTGCTGGCCGAGAACGCGCAGGTCGTCGGCGGCGAGATCCGCCTGCGCGAGCAGGACCTGCTCAAGCTGTCGCCGGCGCGGATGCGCGCCCTGCGCGGCCGGGAGATGTCGATGATCTTCCAGGACCCGATGACGGCGCTGAACCCGGTGCTGTCGATCGGCGACCAGATGATGGACATCCAGTACCGCGAGTCCCTCTCGCAGGGCGAGAAGCGCAAGCGCGCGCTGGAGATGCTGGAGCGTGTCGGCATTCCGGACGCGGAGAACCGGCTGTCCGCCTATCCGCACCAGTTCTCCGGCGGCATGCGCCAGCGCATCTGCATCGCCATGGCGCTGCTGGTCGAGCCGGCGCTGCTGCTGGCCGACGAGCCGACGACCGCGCTGGACGCCACGCTGGAGGTGCAGATCATCCACCTGCTGAAGAACCTGCAGAAGGATATCGGCTGCTCGATCCTCTTCGTCTCGCACCACCTGGGCACCGTCGCCGAGCTCTGCGACGACGTGGTGGTGATGTACGCCGGCGAGGTGGTGGAGCGCGGCAACGTGCGCGACATCTTCAACAACCCCGGCCATCCCTACACCCAGGCCCTGCTGAAGTGCGACCCCGGCCGCATCCGGGAAAAGACGCGGCGCCTGCCGACCATTCCGGGCCAGGTGCCGAACCTCATCGGCGTTCCGCGCGGCTGCATCTTCAAGGACCGCTGCCCGCACGCCTTCGAGCGCTGCCAGCGCGAGCGGCCGGCGCATGTCGCGATGCGCGACGGCCACACGGCGAGCTGTTTCCTGCTTGAAGAGCCTGCGGAGGTGATGTCGTGAGCCTGCTTCTCGATGTGAGCAACCTGCGCGTGCGCTTCCGCAGCCTGAGCATGCTCCGTGCCCTGGTGCGCGGCGTGCATGACCCGTTTATCGACGCGGTCTGCGACGTGTCCTTCCAACTGGAGGAAGGCCGCACGCTCGGGCTGGTCGGCGAGAGCGGCTCCGGCAAGTCGACGGTCGCCCGCGCCGTCATGGGCCTGTTGCCGGTCGCCGAGGGATCGATCCGCTTCGACGGCGAGGAACTGGTCGGCCGCTCGCAGCGCGACTACGCCCAGGTGCGCCGGCGCATGGCGATGATGTTCCAGGACCCCGTGGGCTCTCTCAGCCCGCGGCTGACCGTGCGCTCGCTCGTCACCGAGCCCTTCAGGATCCACGGCCTGAGCGAGCGCGACCTCGATGCGGAGGCGACGCGGCTGTTGGCGATGGTGGGGCTCACCGCCGACTTCGGCCGGCGCTTCCCGCACCAGCTTTCCGGCGGCCAGGCGCGGCGCGTCGGCGTGGCCCGCGCGCTGGCGCTGGACCCCAAGGTGATCATCGCCGACGAGCCGACCGCCGGCCTGGACGTCTCGGTCCAGGGCGAGGTGCTGAACCTGCTGGCGCGCCTGCAGGACGAGCTGGGGCTGTCGATCCTGATCATCACCCACAACCTCAACGTGGTGCGCCACATCACCGACCGCATGGCGATCATGTACCTGGGCCGCCTGGTCGAGACCGGACCCACCGAGGAGGTCTTTTACCGCCCGCGCCATCCCTATACCGAGGCCCTGCTGGCCGCGAACCCGGAGCCGGACCCGGATGCCCAGCACGCCCGCATCGAGCTGCGCGGCGAGATCCCCAGCCTGATGAACCGCCCCGCGGGCTGCGAGTTCCACAACCGCTGTATCTACGCCCAGGAGCTGTGCACCCACACCGCGCCAGGCGTCAGCCAGGCCGGAGAGGGCCATCGCTACACCTGTCACTTCCCCTTGAACGCCGCCGAAACGGGCGAGACGCCCAAGCGTCGCAGCGTCGAGGGGTGAGAACCGGCGCTCTGGCGGGCGCGGGCCGCAAGCCGTGCGGCCAAGCATGATCGCCCACCGCCGCTGTTTTCACAGTCCAATGTTTTTGTTAGCGTCGTTCCTCACAAGAGGGTGAGCGGTCCGTGAGGTCACGGACGGGCGCCCTCTTTTCATTTTGCCGCGCACGTGGGGGACGCCATGGCCAATACCTTTCAGCTCAGCCGCGCCGTCAACACGCCGCTGTCCTTCGGCGCGCCCGAGCCCTTGACCGTCGCTGACTTCGACGGCGACGGCCTGGGGGACATCGCGGTCGCCTCGCCCGCCGGGGACCGCTTCCAGCTCGGGGTGTACCTGAACCAGGGCGACCAGACCTTTGCCGAAACGCAAGTCCTGAACGACGTTCCGGAACAGGAAGCGCTCGCCGCGGGGGATTTGAACGGCGACGGGGATGCCGATCTCGTGCAGGTCGGCAGCGACAGCCAGGCGGTCACGGTCCTCTTCGGCGACGGCCAGGGCGCCTTTCCCACACGCACGCAGCTCGACACCACGCACAATCCGAAATCCGTCGCCATCGCCGACATGAACGGCGACGGCCACCGCGACCTCGTGGTCGGCACCAACAACCGCGGCGGCGTCGCCATCCATCTGGGCGACGGCCAGGGCGGCTTCTCGGAAGCCCCCGGCCTGGTCGACGGGGTCCGCCGGGCCGTGGCGCTGGAAACCGGCGACGTGAACAACGACGGCCATGCCGACGTGATCGCGCACGATGCCGGCCGCGTCGGCACGGTCCAGGTCCTTGCCGGCGACGGCCAGGGCGGTCTGTCCCTGGTCAACACCGTCGATTTCACGGACGACATCTCACGGCCGCGCGACCTGGGCGTGGGCGACTTCGACAACGACGGTCACCTCGACTGGGTCGCCGCCGAGCTTGAACAGGACAAGGTCGAGGTCTTCTTCGGCGACGGCGACGGCGGCGTCGCGCGTCGCGCCGAGCTGCCCGCCGAGGCCAATCCCCGCACCATCGACGTGGCGGACTTCAACCGCGACGGCGAGGCGGACCTGGCCATTGCACACGGCCAGAGCCAGAACGTCCTGCTCTACGAGGGCCACGCCGACGGCAGTTTCACGCGCGCCCACGACGCCGCCGTCAACGGTGACGACGACAATCTGAACCAGGCCGCGTCCGGTGACCTCGACGGTGACGGCTTCCCGGATCTGGTTCTGTCGAACGCCACCAATGGCGGAGTCGTCTCCGTCCTGGAAAACCGGGGCGGACTGGGCCTGCCGGCTGTCGAGGTCGAGCTTGCCTGGACCCGACAGCTCGGCACCGCCGACGACGACAGCATCGTCGACACGGCGACGACGGCGAACGGCGAGCTGATTGTGGTGGGCCATGAGGATGTCTCCCCCGGCGGCAAAGGGCCCGTCTTCGTCGCCAGGTACGATCAGCAGGGCAACCAGATCTGGCGCGACACCTTCGGCGCCAATGCGACGGGCGTCGGCGAGGTCGGCCTCGACGCCGACGGCAACATCTACGTTACCGGATCGGTCGAGCTTGACGAACTGGGCGGCCTGGACAATCACTTCACGACATTGAACAGCGGCAGCGGCGCGCACGGGGCGCAGGACCTCTACCTCGCCAAGTACGGTTCCGACGGCGAACAACAGTGGCTGGAGCAGTTCGGCTCGCCCGACGTGGACAAGAAGGCGGACCTCGCGATCGGCGCCAACGGCACCGTCTACGTCAGCGGCCGGGCGAGCGGCCCCTTCGTCCCCGCACATCAGGAGCCTGGCACCTCGAATGACGTGGCGGTCACGGCATTCTCCGGCGGCGGCAATTTGCAGTGGTCGCGGCTGATCGGCTCGGGCGCCAGCGACAACGCCGCCGAAATCGAGGTCGATCCGAGCAGCGGCGAGCTCGTGGTCGCGGGCTGGACCTCCGGCGACTTCGGGACGCTGGCCACCGATGGCGGGAACGGCCTGAGCGCGGCACCCGGCTTCGTCGGCCAGGCGGACGCGGATCACCGCGGCTTCTACCTGCGCCTCGATCCGGACCAGGAGGGCCAGGTGATCCAGGTCCGGCAGTTCGAGTTCCGCACCGGCGGCGACACCATCGACGGGCTGACGGTCAACGACCTTGGCGAGGTCACCATCGTCGGCGAGACCCAGGGGCTCGACGCGGGTCGCGGCGTGCCGGTCTTCTCGATCCAGATACCCTACGCGCGGCGCTTCGACGCCGCGGGAGAGCGGCTGTGGACCCGGCAGGACTCCTCGCGCAACGACGTGGGGATCGGGCAGGACGGCCACAGCGACGCCGTCGAGGGGCCCTTCGGCCTGCATTACGTCTCCGGCGGGGCGCGGGCGCACATGAGCGTCTACGACGACGACGGCCGGCTGCGCGCGGACGTCACCGACGAATTCTTCAGCCAGGCGGGCGGCGCCTTCGACGACGGCGCCACGACGCTCGCCAGCGCCGGCACCTCGGTCTATGTCGCCGGCAACACCAACCACGACTGGGCGGGTCCCGCGCAGGGCGGCGACGACGGCTGGATCGCCAGGCTCGACATCGGCCTCGACGCCTCGGAGAGGCCGGACCTGGACCTCCTGGCGCTGCAGAACGAGGAAGCGGTGTCGGCCATGTACGTCGGCTGGTTCGGGCGCGCGCCGCGCATCGCGGGGCAGGACTTCTGGGCCGGGGAACTCGAACGCGGCCTTGCGGACGGCAAGGGCAAGGCCCGGACGATCGAGGACATCGCCGAGTCCTTCCGCTTGAGCGGCGAGGCCCGGAGCCTTTACCCCGTGCTCGACCAGCAGGACCCGGACGAAGCCGAGCTCGACGCCTTCCTGACGGATCTTTACCAGAACCTGTTCGATCGCGCGCCGAGCGCCGCCGGCCTCGACTTCTGGACCGGCGAGATCGAGACACGTCTGGCGCAGGGCCGGGCGATCGGCGACATCATCTTCGACGTCATCTCCGGCGCGCAGAACGACGTGCTCGTGGATACCGACGGCGACGACCAGGGCGACACGCGGTTCAACGACGCCGCGACGGTGCTGAACCGGATCGAGGTCGCCACGGCCCATGGCAAGGCGGTCGACGCGGCGCGCTTCGATCTTGCGGAGTCAGCCAGCCTGATCGCCGGCGTCGGGACCGGCGGGCTCGGCCGCGACGCCGCCCTGGCGGCGGTCGACCAGATCGCGGCGGGGCGCGATCCCGTGCTGCCGCTGTCGGCCGATGGCACGGCGGTCGACCCGCTCCTCGCCTAGAAAGAAACCGGGTCATGGAGTTGCTGTTTCGGGGGTGAGGTCGACGCGGTAGCCGAGGTTGACGATTCGGCGGCGAGGATCTGCCGATCCTGCGCGAGTCCGGCATCCTGGGCATGCGGCCGGGGAACCTCTCTAATTGAGGCAACAGGAAGCGACGCCGCAGGTCGAGCAGCCGTCGATGGAAGGCCAGCCAGTCCGCATGGGCCTCGCTTTCCCGCGCGGACCAGTCCAGGACCGCCTGCTGGAAGGCCTCCGGCGCGTTCGGGTCGGGAACGTCGGCGGTGTCCTGGAACGCGGGGAAATGGGCGAACTCGCGGCGGCGGTCCTCGCGCACCGCGTCCGCCAGGTCCGGGCCGAAGTCGCAGAAGAAGGGGAGCGCCGGCCCGCCGCCCACTCCTCGCCCATGAACAGAAGTGGCGGCTGCGGGCTCAACAGCACGATGGCCGCCGCGGCGCGCACGGCTTCCCGCGGCGCGAGTTCGGTGATGCGCTCGCCCTGGGCGCGGTTGCCGATCTGGACGAAGGCTTTCAGATCGTCCGGCCGGCCGTAGGCCCGGTTCGGCGCGAAAAGCCGCACGCCGTCGTAGCCCCAGTTGCGGACACCGGGCGCCCGCGCCAGCGGCATCAGCTCCTCCGCCGAGAAGAGATAGAACAGCATCAGGACGTCGGCCTGCTTCGACACCTTGTAGCGGTTCGGGGTGTCGTTCTCGGCCTCCAGGATGCGGTCGAGGTGGGTTGGGGCACGGATGGATTGGACACCTCCGAGGCGTTATGAACGTAGGAGGAGGTCTTCATGTCCGATACGCGAAAGTCCGACGAGCAGGGCCGTGAGCCGGAGGCCGGCGCTGCCGCTCTGCCAGGGGTACATGGCGCCGCGGTAGCCGTGCGCGGCGGCATAGGCACGGGCCGCCTCCAGCCGCCGGTGGCGGTAGGCCAGCAGGCCATAGCTGTGCTGCGGCGCGCGCAGGTTGATGACGGGAAAGACGAACAGCGCGTCCGTCCCGGCCGCACGCGCCACCGTCCAACGCGCCGCCTCGCCGGGCTCGGAGACCGCCGCGTCGCGCGAGCTGTAGACCGCCGCCGTCTTGCAGACCCGCAGCGTGCCCTCCGGCGGGAGGGTGGTGGCGAAGACGTGCGCGCAGCAGTCCTCGCCCAGGAGGACGTCGGGCGAGCGGGCCAGCGGCAGCCAGTTCGGCAGGTTCACCACGTCCTCGATCGTCACCTCGCGACCTGCAATCTCGGTGGCGAGCCGGTTGTAGCAGCCGGCCAGGTAGGTGCCCGGATAGTGCGTCGCGTCGGCGCGCACGTCCGGCGCCGCGGCGCGGCTGCCCAGGTAGCCGTTGCCCAGGCCGTGCAGCGCCTCGCGCAGCCCCTGCAGCCTGGGGGCGTAGCCGGAGAAGGGCCCGCGTGCGGCGCGCCGACGCTTGATCGCCGACGGCGCGGGCTTGACAATGCCGTCTTGTCTGTTCCCCCACACTCGCCCCGCCCCCGCAACGGAGCGTGCATGCCTCTCGACCTGAACTTTCTGGCATCCGGCAAGGGTCCCCCGCTCGTCATCCTGCATGGAGTCTTCGGCTCGGCGAACAACTGGAAGCGCATCGCGGCCGACCTGGCTGGCAACCACCGCGTGCTCGTCGTCGACCTGCGCAATCACGGCGACTCGCCCTGGGCCGAAAGCATGAGCTATCCGGAGATGGCGGACGACGTGGCCGCGGTGATCGGGCGCGAAGCCGGCGGGCGGGCCACGGTGATCGGCCACAGCATGGGCGGCAAGGCGGCGATGTGGCTGGCCCTGAGCGCGCCGGAGCGGGTCGAGCGCCTGGTCGTCGTCGATATCGCTCCGGTGGCCTACAGCGAGCGGCTCTCCGCCTATGTCGCCGCCATGCAGGCGGTCGATCTGGCCGCCGTCACCCGCCGCGCGGACGCCGACGCGCAGCTTCGCGAGGCCGTGCCGGACGCGGGGATCCGGGCCTTTCTGCTGCAGAACCTGCGGCTCGACGCGGACGGCGCGCGCTGGCGGCTGAACCTGGACGTGCTGGCCGCCGAGATGGGGACCATCAGCGATTTCCCCGACCCGGGCGAGCGCACCTACGATGGGCCGACGCTGTTCGTGAAGGGCGCGAAGTCCGACTACATCCGCGACGCGCACCGTGCCGCCATTGCCCGGCATTTCCCGAACGCCCGCGCGCGGGTGGTTCCCGGCGCCGGTCACTGGGTCCATGTTGAGGCGCTCGAGGCTTTTCTCCGCGCGCTGCGCAGCTTTCTGGGCACGTCCGACGCACCGGAATGACGGCACCGACCGGCGGGCGAAGGGCGGCGGCCCCTGCGCGCCTCTGGCATTACGGCGCCGGTCGTGGTTGACTCGAGACCGCGAGCCATCGAGCACGACCGTCAATTTCCGAAAAGGGCCGCCGCATGCGTACCACCGTCCTCCTCGTTGGTATTTTCGGCCTTTGCCTTGGCGCGACAGGTCCCGTGCTGGCCAACGACTATCCCACCGAGGCGCGCGTCGACTACGTTCTGGGCTGCATGGCCGCCAACGGCCAGTCGCGGCTGGTGATGCGCAAGTGCGCCTGCAGCATCGACTACATCGCCGAGCGCATGCCCTACGACGACTATGTAGCCGTGGAGACGATCCAGCGCATGATGGGCGTGCCCGGCGAGCGCACGGCGCTGTTCCGCGAAACCGAGTTCGCCAAGACCCGCCTGGAGGAATTTCGCCGCATCCAGGTGCAGGCGGACCTGCATTGCTTCTAGGCGCCGAGCCTCCTGAAGGAAACAATGCACCCACGCCGACCGCCGGGTTGTCAGAGGGCTTGCGCCGTTTGCGGGCCGCAATCTCATTGAAATGTTGCGTTGCAGACGGCCTTTTTATCCCCGGATGCACGGGACTCGCCCACTATTTGGGCTGAACATAGGACCAGTCGAGGCCTATTGCTGGTGGTATGCCGACGTGTTAGCATTCACTCAAGCACTGACAACGAAAATTGCATGACCCAAGGCACTTGTCGGAAGCGGCGAACCGAGTTGTCGAACTTGCCGTCGATCACCGTGCCGGCGGCCGGATGTTGATGGCGCAGCGACCGCGCGTCTTGATCGGCGAGCGCTCGCCGCAGGTCCCAACAATACGAAAAGGGAGGCAGACGCCTATGAAGAAATTGAAACGTGTCCTGACGATCGCCGGATGCTCGCTTGCGGTCGCCACGGCCTCGGCGCAGGCCAACGACGAGGTCATCAAGCTGCAGAGCGCCGAGGGCAACTGGGCCATGCAGCTCGGCAACTACGCCGGCCACCGCTATAGCCCGCTGGACCAGATCACCACCGAGAACGTCGACGAGCTGCGGGTCGACTGGCAGTTCTCCACCGGCGTGCTGCGCGGGCACGAGGGCGGCCCGCTGGTGATGGATGGCGTGATGTACATCCACACGCCCTTCCCCAACAAGGTCTTCGCCCTCGACCTGGAGGAGGGCGGCAAGGTCATCTGGACCTACGAGCCGCGCCAGGACCCGGCGGTGATCCCGGTGATGTGCTGCGATACCGTCAACCGCGGCGTCGCCTACGCCGACGGCAAGATCTTCCTGGCCCAGGCGGACAACACCCTGGTCGCCCTGGACGCCAAGACCGGCAAGAAGGTCTGGAGCGTCGTCAACGGCGACCACACCAAGGGCGAGACGCTGACGGCCGCGCCGGTGATCGTGAAGGACAAGGTGCTGGTCGGCATCTCCGGCGGCGAGTTCGGCGTACGCGGCCACCTCACCGCCTACAACATCGACGACGGCGGGATGGCCTGGCGGGCCTATTCGACCGGACCCGACAAGGACGTCCTGATCGACCCGAACGAGACCCTGATGATGGGCGAGCCGATCGGGGAAGCGGACCTCGGCGTGAAGACCTGGCCGGGCGACCAGTGGAAGCGCGGCGGCGGCACCACCTGGGGCTGGTTCACCTACGATCCCGAGCTGGACCTGATCTATTACGGCACCGGCAATCCCGGCACCTGGAACCCGACCCAGCGCGCCGTCGACGGCACCCGCGAGGGCAGCGACAACAAGTGGTCGATGACCATCTTCGCGCGCGACCCCGACACCGGCATGGCGAAGTGGGCCTATCAGAAGACCCCCTTCGACGAGTGGGACTATGACGGCGTCAACGAGAACGTCCTGATCGAGGCCGAGGTCGACGGCGAGATGCGCAAGCTGCTGGTCACCTTCGACCGCAACGGCTTCGCCTACACCCTGGACCGCGAGACCGGCGAGCTGCTGGTGGCCGAGAAGTTCGATCCGAAGGTCAACTGGGCCACCCACGTCGACCTGGAGACCGGCCGTCCGCAGGTGGTGGACGAGTACAGCACCTTCGCCCAGGGCGAGGACGTGAACACCACCGGCATCTGCCCGGCGGCGCTGGGCACCAAGGACCAGCAGCCGGTCACCTACTCGCCGGACACGGGGCTGTTCTACGTGCCGACCAACCACATCTGCATGGACTACGAGCCCTTCGAGGTGGCCTACGTCGCCGGCCAGCCCTACGTCGGCGCGACGCTGTCGATGTACCCGACCCCGGACAGCCACGGCGGCATGGGCAACTTCATCGCCTGGGACCCGGTGAAGGGCGAGATCGTCTGGTCCAAGCCCGAGCGCTTCGCGGTGTGGAGCGGCGCGCTGTCGACCAAGGGCGGCGTGGTCTTCTACGGCACGCTGGAGGGCTATATCGTCGCCGTCGACATGGCGGACGGCGAGGAGTTGTGGCGCTTCAAGACGCCCTCCGGCATCATCGGCAACATCAACACCTTCGAGCACAACGGCAAGCAGTACATCGCCACGCTCTCCGGCGTGGGCGGCTGGCCTGGAATCGGCATGGCCGCCGGCCTGACCGACCCGACGGCAGGGCTGGGCGCGGTCGGCGCGCATGAAGCGCTGGGCGACTATACCCAGCTCGGCGGCGTGCTGACGGTCTTCACCCTGCCCGAGCAGCTTGCCTCGGCGAGCGAGTGACGGCGTCGCCGCGACAACGCCGCCCACGACGCTGACGTGACAAATCGGGGGCGTTCCGCCTGTCGGACGGAACGCCCCCAACCTAGCCGAAGTTGTCGGCGAAGCAGCGCCGCCCCGCATCCCGTTCACACGACCACGAGTGCCTGAATCCCATGCGCATCAACTGCTTTCGTGCCGTCCTTGCCGCCGCCCTCCTCGTGTCCGCCGGCGGCGCCGTTCCCGCCACCGCGGCCGAGCTGCCGCCGGTCGACCCGCAGGACAACCCCTACAACGCCGTCGACGGCAAGGTGGACAAGGGGACCTACAACGGCTTCCGCCGCTACCACGCGTCCTGCCATACCTGCCACGGCCCGGCCGGCAACGGCTCGACCTTCGCGCCGGCCCTGAAGGACTCCGTGAAGAGGATGGACTATGGTCAGTTCATGGACGTCGTCGTGAACGGCCGCCAGGTGGACGACGCGACGGGCCAGCGGGTGATGCCGGGCTTCGGCACCAATCCCAACGTGATGAACTATATCCAGGACATCTGGGGCTACCTGCAGGCCCGGGCGGACGGCGTTCTCGGACCGGGCCGGCCGAAGCGCATCGGCCGCTGAGCCGACCGCCGCGAAGGGAACGGCATCCACGATCATGGCATTCGCTGAGCATCCGAGAACCCTGGCGGCGCCGCGGCGGGCGTGCCTCGGGGCCCTCCTGGCGGCGCTGCTCTGGTCCCACGGCGCCGGCGCGCAGGCGATCGAGCGCGAGGCGCGCGACGAGCTGCGCGTCTGCGCCGACGCCGGCCTGCTGCCCTACTCCAACCGCGCCGGCGAGGGCTTCGAGAACAGGCTGGCCGAGCGTCTGGCCGAGGACCTCGACGTCCCGGTGAGCTACACCTGGTGGCCGCAGACCATGGGCTTCGTGCGCAACACCCTGCGCGCGCGAAGGTGCGACGTCATCATGGGCATCAACGAGGCCAACGGGCTGGTCCTGAACACCAATCCCTACTACCGCTCGGTCTACACCCTGGTCTACCGGCGCGCCCTGGGCCTGGACATCCAGCGGGTGGCCGAGCCGCTGGCGCGCAACATGCGCATCGGCGTGGTCGAGAAAACGCCGGCGGTCTCGCTGCTGCGCGCCTATGGCCACGACGACTTCCAGTCCTATCAGCTCACCACCGACACGCGGGCGCATCAGCCGGCCCGCGAGGCGATCGCGGACGCCGCCGCCGGCATCGTCGACGCCGCCATCGTGTGGGGTCCGATCGCGGGCTACTTCGCCGCCCAACAGGACGTCGAGATGGCGGTGGTGCCGCTGGTGGACGAGCCGGCGCCCGTACAGCTCGACTTTTACATCACCATGGGCGTGCGCCACGGGGAGCTCGAATGGAAGCACCGGCTGAACGACTTCATCCGCGACAACCGGGAGGCCATTCGCGACCTCCTGTTGAGCTACGACGTGCCGCTGCTGGACCGCGACGGGCACCTGATCGCCACCGCGTCCGAGGGAGCCATCCGATGAGACGCCAGGCCCGGAACTTGACGTTCCTGGGTGGTCTGCTGGCCGCGGCGGCGCTTCTCCTCGGCCACGCCTCGGCGGGTGACGAGGTGCCCATCCCCGACGGCTATCGCATGGGGCAGTACCGGGCGCCGACCCCGGCGGAGGTGCCCGGCGCCACCACGATCGACACCGCCACGGCGGCGGATATGCAGGGATCGGGCGAGGCCGTCTTCCTCGACGTCCTGCCGGCGCCGCCCCGGCCCGCCGGCCGCAAGGCCGACAGCGAGTGGAAGCCGCCGCCGCATCGCAGCATTCCCGGCGCGCACTGGCTGCCCAACGTGGGGCGCGGCGCGCTCTCCGACCGGGCGGCGGCCTATTTTCGCAAGCACCTGAAGCGGCTGAGCGGGGACGACCCGGACCGGCCGCTGGTGTTCTACTGCCTGCGCCACTGCTGGATGTCCTGGAACGCGGCGAAGCGGGCGATGGAGTATGGGTATCGCAATGTCTACTGGTATCCCAACGGTATCGACGGCTGGACGGAAGCCGGACACGCCCTGGTCGAGGTTCAGCCGGAAGGCGAAGGCCCGCCCTAGCGCGCACCGGGCGGCCGGCCTGCTGGCCGCGGCGCTGGCGCTGGGTCTGAGCGGTCCGGCGGCGGCGCAGCCCAAGTCGGATGACCCCGACTGGCCCTGCATCCAGCGGCTGGTGCCGGAGCTGTCCTACGGCCTGCTCTGGGCGGGTCCACCGCTGGAGCCCTATTTCGACACCTGGGACGACGACCCCGAGCGGGCCGCCCTGGTGCGCGAGGTGACCCGCCTCTCCACCCCCGCCGAGCAGGCGGCCGCCAGGGTCGAGCGCCATCTGGCCAACGGCGCGGGCGAGGAGGCTGGCGCCGTCCTGTTCGCAGGCATCTTCCAGCGCATCAACGAACAGCGCCGCGAGGCCATCGCGGCGATCAAGCGCTACAGCCGGGGCCAGAAGGCGCTGCTGGAGCGCATCGCCGAGCATCTGCGCACCCTGGACAAGCTCACGAACGCGGCGCCGACCGCCGCGCGGGACCGCATCGCCAAGGAACAGGCGGAGCTGAAGATGACCCGGCAGGTCTTCGACACCCGGCGTCGCGCCCTCAAGGCCGTCTGCGAGCAGCCGGTGCTGCTGGAGCAGCGCCTGGGCGACCTGCAGCGCGCCATCGCCGCCAGCCGCTAGCGCAACCTTTGGCCCGCCATGCCGGCGCAGCGCCCGCTTCCGCCCCTGTCGCGCCCACCCTTCGCGGGCCGTGGCGCCTTGGAACCCAGAGGAGACAATGCATGCCCCTGAACGGCCTGCGCCGCGCCTTGATGGTCGCGGCCACCCTGGCTCTCACCGCGGCCGGCCCGGCGGGCGCCGCCGACGCGCTGTCGGTGGAGATCGCCTATGTCACCCGCGCCGAAGAGCCGGTCATCCCGCTCACCCTTCTGGAGCCCGTGGTCGAGGACATGGGCGTGCAGGGTGCGCGCCTGGGACTGGCGGACAACGCGACCACGGGCTCCTTCCTGGGTCACGACTACAGCCTGCGCGAGGTGGTCGTGCCGGAGGACGGCACCGTCGAGGCCGCGCTGGCGCCGCTGCTCGACGAGGGCGTGAAGCTGATCGTCGCCGACCTGCGCGCGCCCGACCTGCTGGCGCTGGCCGATCTGCCGGGAACAGCGGACGCGGTCATCCTGAACGCCCGCGCGCGCGGCGACCGGCTGCGCAATGCCGACTGCCGGGCCAACGTGCGGCACGTCATCCCCAGCCGCGCCATGCTGGCCGACGCCCTGGCGCAGTACCTGCGGCGCAAGGACTGGGACGACTGGTTCCTGGTGACCGGACAGTTCGAGGGCGACGTGCTTTACGCCGACGCCCTGCGCCGGGCGGCGAAGCGCTTCGGCGCCGACATCGCGATCGAGAAGACCTGGACCTTCGACCCGGCCAACCGCCGGGACGAAACCGGCCACGTCCTGGTCCAGGACCAGGTCAACAGCTTCACCCAGGTGGGCGACCACGACATCCTGGTGGTGGCCGACGAGGCCGACGTCTTCGGCGAATACCTGAGCCACCGCACCGCGCGTCCGCGCCCGGTCGCCGGCACCCAGGGCATGGTGCCCACCACCTGGTCGCGCGTGCACGAGCAGTGGGGCGGCACGCAGCTTCAGGGCCGCTTCGAGAAGCAGGCGGGGCGGTTCATGACCTCGCGCGACTACGCGAACTGGCTGGCGGTCCGGGCCGTCGGCGAGGCGGTGACCCGCACGAGCACGGCCGACCCGCAAGAGCTGGACGCCTTCATGCGCGGCGACGACTTCGAGCTGCAGGGCTTCAAGGGTCTGGCGCTGACCTTCCGCGCCTGGAACGGGCAGCTTCGCCAGCCGATCCTGCTGGCCGGGCCGCGCATGCTGGTCTCGGTCTCGCCGCAGCCGGGCTTCCTGCACCAGCGCACGGAACTGGACACGCTCGGCTACGACAAGGGCGACAGCGCCTGCCGGATGTAGGCGGCGCGGCCGGTCGCCCGACGGCGAAACGACGACACCCGAAACAAGGGAGGCGCGCATGATCCGACTTCTCCAAGGGCTCGCCGCGGCGGCCCTGGGGCTGGGGCTGGGGCTGGCCCTCGCCTCGCCGGCGGCGGCGTTCACCATCTTCGTCTCCAACGAGCGCGACAACACCATCACCGTGCTGGACGGCGAAAGCCTGGAAAAGATCCAGGACGTGAAGGTGGGCCGCCGGCCGCGCGGCATCACGCTGAGCCACGACGGCTCCAAGCTCTTCGTCTGCGTGGGCGACGACAACCGTATCGACGTCGTGGACACGGAGAAGCTGGAGGTCGTCGGCACGCTGCCCTCCGGTCCCGACCCGGAGCTCTTCGTCCTGCACCCCGACGGCCGCTACCTCTACATCGCCAACGAGGACGACAACATGGTCACGGTGACCGACATCGAGCAACGCCGGATCGTCACCGAGATCCGCGTCGGCGTGGAGCCGGAGGGCATGGGCATCAGCCCCGACGGCAAGACCCTGGTCAACACCTCCGAGACCACCAACATGGCGCACTTCATCGACACCGAGAGCCTGGAGATCACGGACAACGTCCTGGTCGACAGCCGGCCGCGCGTGGCGCAGTTCACCGCCGACGGCGAGGAGGTCTGGGTGTCGGCCGAGATCGGCGGGACGGTCAGCGTGATCGACGCCGCCACGCGCGAGATCAAGCACAAGATCGAATTCGAGATTGCCGGCATCCCCTCGGAGGCGATCCAGCCGGTGGGCGTGGCGCTGACCCGGAACGGCGAGCGGGCCTACATCGCGCTCGGCCCGTCGAACCGCATCGCGGTGGTGGACCAGACCACCTACGAGGTGCTGGACTACCACCTGGTCGGCCAGCGGGTGTGGAACCTGACGCTCTCGCCCGACGAGCGCTTCCTCTACACCACGAACGGCATCAGCAGCGACATGTCGGTGCTGGACCGCGAGCGCGGGAAGGTGGTGAAATCCGTGCCGGTGGGCCGCCTGCCCTGGGGAGTCGTGGTCAAGCCTTGAGAGCGCCGGAGGACATCGCCGCCCTTGCCGTCGCCGGCGTCAGCTACAGCTTCGGCCGGCTGCGCGCCGTGGACGACGTGAGCTTCACGATCGCGCCGGGCAGCTTCACCGTGCTGCTCGGCCCCAACGGCGCCGGCAAGACGACGCTGTTCTCGTTGATCACGCGGCTCTACACCACCCGCCACGGCCGGATCGCGGTGTTCGGGCACGATGTGGCCAGGACGCCGACCCGGGCGCTCGCCCAGCTCGGCGTGGTGTTTCAGCAGCCGACCCTCGACCTGGACCTCAGCGTGCGGCAGTGCCTCGACTACCACGGCGCGCTGCACGGCCTGCCCCGGTGGACGGTGCGCGAGCGCATGAGCGCGGAGCTGACGCGCATCGGCCTGGCGGACCGCCTGCGGCACAAGGTGCGCACGCTCTCGGGCGGCCAGCGCCGGCGCATCGAGATCGCCCGCGCGCTGCTGCACCGGCCGCGGCTGCTGCTGCTGGACGAGCCGACGGCCGGGCTCGACATCGAGAGCCGCCAGGCGCTGCTGGACCACGTGCGCCGGCTGTGCCGCGAGGAGGGCCTGGCGGTGCTCTGGGCGACCCACCTGATCGACGAGGTGCGCGCGCAGGACGACCTGGTGGTCCTGCACAAGGGCCGGCGGCTGGCCTTCGACCGGGTCGACCGCGTCTGCGCCGCCCTGGGCGCCGACGGCCCCGGCGCCGCCTACAACCGCCTGATCGAGGCGTCGGAGGCGGCATGAGCGCGTCAGGCCGTGTCCACCTCGACGACCAGACGCTGGCCGAAATGCCGGAGCGCCGCCTCCAGCCGGCCGATCTTGGTGGCGTGGCGCGGGTCCAGCATGCGGCGCACCTCGCCCTCCTGGACACCAAGAGCCTCTGCCAGCGCGGTATTGGTCGTCCCGTTGGCGCGCATGGCCTGGTAAAGCGCGACCTTGGCGGCCATGACCGCGCCCGGCGCCACCATCGGCCTGCCGCGCGCCGGGCTGGGCGCGGGAATGTCGAGACGCCGCAGAATCCGGTGCGCCAGGGCTTCCTCCAGACAATCGACAGCCGCCTCCAGCGCGCCGGCGCGGGTAGCGGCGCCGGTGATCGCTTCCGGAATGTCGGGGAAAACCACCGTGACGCCTTCCGGTTCGGCTTCGAGATCGATGGGATAAGCGTAGCGCCGCGTCATGGTTGGCTCCTAAAGGTCTTTTGGGTCGATCCCAAGCTGACGGCACATCCTGCGCAGCGTTCCGGGCGGAATTTCACCCGTCTGCACAATGGTGAATCGCTCGCCATAGTAGAGCGTCTGATGGCCACCCTTGCCCCGACTGGGGACAAGCGCCACGGCCACGCCTTGTTTGCGTCCCAGCCTGCGCAGCCGGCGCACGAACTCTCGCCCCGTCATCGCCGCAGCTTCGCACAAAAATGTACGAATTGCAACGACGTTGTCGCTCGTTTTTTCACGCCTTTGGAAGGCACCGCATGAGCGCCGCCGGCTATCTGCGCTGCCTGCGCGGGATCGTGGCGCGCGAGGGGCTGCGCTTCCTGCAGCAGCGGGCGCGCTTCCTGTCGTCGCTGGTGCGCCCACTGGTCTGGCTGTTCATCTTCGCCGCCGGCTTCCGGGCGATCCTGGGCGTGTCCATGATCCCGCCCTATGAGACCTACATCCTCTACGAGGTCTACATCACGCCGGGGCTCTGCGTGATGATCCTGCTGTTCAACGGCATGCAGAGCAGCCTGTCGATGGTCTACGACCGCGAGATGGGCAGCATGAAGACGCTGCTGGTCAGCCCCCTGCCCCGCTGGTACCTGCTGGGTTCGAAGCTGCTGGCGGGCTCGCTGGTCTCGCTGCTGCAGGTCTACGTCTTCCTGGCCATCGCCTGGTTCTGGGAGATCGAGCCGCCGCCGCTCGGCTATCTGACGGCGGTTCCGGCGCTGCTGGTGAGCGCGCTGATGCTGGGCGCGCTGGGGCTGTTCCTGTCGTCCTTCATCAAGCAGCTCGAGAACTTCGCGGGGGTGATGAACTTCGTCATCTTCCCGATGTTCTTCGCCTCCTCGGCGCTCTACCCGCTGTGGCGCATCAAGGAGTCGAGCGTGCTCCTGTACCAGATCGCCGCGATCAACCCCTTCACCCACGGCGTCGAGCTGGTGCGCCACGCCCTCTACCTCAAGCTCAACGAGACCTCGCTGCTGGTGGTGACGGGGTGCCTGCTGCTGTTCTTCGCGCTGGCGGTGCTGGGCTACGACCCCGGCCGCGGCATGATGGCCCGACGCGAGGCCGGCGGGGGCTAATCGGCCTTGATCTCTTGCCCTTTGGCCAGGCGATGCTCGATCAGCCAGGCGACGCCGCGCGACCAGGCCTCGTCGGTGTCGCCGCGAATGCTGGCGGTGGCCCGGCGCAGCACCCGTCCCGTCGCCACGTCCTTGACGGTGATCTGGATGTACTGGATCAGCGTGCTGACCTTGTGCACCAGCCCGGTGGCCGCCTGCTCCGCCCCGACGGCCTTCGCCAGGTCCAGTTCGCAGCCGTTGCAGCCGTAGATGTGGCCCAGGTCCGGCAGCCGGTCGGCGACCGGCGTCAGGGGAACGACGACATAGGCATCCAGGCCGTCCAGCCCATCGCGAAGCTGCCCGGTCACCATGCGCAGACGGCGGTCGTGCGCCGCTGTGCGCGGCTCGCCGCTGGTGTCGTAGAGCTCGAAGGGAAAGACCGCGACGCCGGTCTCCGCGGTCGCCGGCCCAGGCGACACCAGAAGCCCGGCCAACACCGCCAGGGCTGCCCCGCGCCGGGACTTGCGGAGGTTTCCCGCGAAGCTGCGACCTGCTTTCCCGTTCATGCAGGCGATGCTACCCTTCATCATGGTTGACGGCAATCGAGGGCTGCGCGATGACCGGCGGGAGGCGTGAGGCGATTGGGGACGCCCCTGGGCGACGTCCGGCGTCTTCTAAAACGGCCGCCGCGCTCCGTCCGATCGGCCGCCGCGCCCTGCTGACCACGGCAGCCGTGGGTCTGGCGTGGGCGGGCTGGCGCGGGCCCCGCGCCGCAACCCGCCCTTTCAGCCTGCGCGAGGTGGCGCCGGGGCACTACCTGCACGAGGGCGTCCACGAGATGGCCGGCCGCGACAACCTGGGCGACATCGCCAACATCGGCTTCGTCGTGGGCTCGGAGGGCGTGGCGGTGATCGACACCGGGGGCGGGCCGAGCCTGGGCGCCGACTTCCTGGCGGCCTTGCGCGCGGTGACCGACCGGCCGATCCGCTATGTCGTCAACACCCACATGCACCCCGATCACATCTTCGGCAACGGTGTGTTCGAGGCCTTGCCCGAGGCGCCGCGCTTCGTGGCGCACGCCAAGCTGCCGGCCGCGCTGCGCGCCCGCACGGACGCCTATTTCGACCAGCTCGAACGCGACCTGGGCGAGGCCGAGGCGCGGCGCGCCCGCATGGTGCAGCCGGACATCCTGGTCGACGACCGCGCCGAACTGGACCTGGGCGATCGGCGGCTGACCCTGCGCGCCTGGCCGACCGCGCACACCAACAACGACCTGACGGTGCGCGACAGCCGGACGGGCGCCTTCTGGACCGGCGATCTGGTCTTTCGCACACGCATGCCGGCCGTGGACGGCAGCGCGCCGGGCTGGCTGGCGGTGCTGGACAAGCTCCGCCGGGAGCCGGCCACGACCCTGATCCCCGGCCACGGTCGCGAAGGGGAGACGTGGGACGAGGTGGCCGGTGAGCTGCGCCGCTACCTGGAAAAGCTGGTCGAGGGGGTGCGCGCGGTGATCGACCGCTTCGGCACGATCCCCGAGGCGATCGAGACCGTGGCGCGCGACGAGCGCGCGCGCTGGCGGCTGTTCGACGCCTATCATGGCCGCAACGTCACCGCCGTTTTCGCGGAACTGGAATGGGAATAGCCGCCGGCAGCCGGCGGTAAAATGGAGGACGAGACATGATCCGCTTGACCCGCAAGACGCTGCTGTCCGGGCTGTTCGCGGCGGGGGCGCTGGCCGCCCTGCCGATCCCGCCCGCCGCGGCGAACGACGAATACGCCGAGTACGACCGCTGGGCCGAGGTCAAGCCGATGTACTTCGGCGACAAGCCGGTGGGCGACGGCAGCGACGTGATCGCGCTGGACGCGCCCTACCGCGCGCACGACGCCGCGCTGGTGCCGATCGAGGTCGTCAACCGCCTGCCCGCCGACGGCGCGCGCCGCATCAAGGCCATCACGCTGCTGGTGGAGAACAACCCGATCCCCCTCGCCGGCACCTTCCGCTTCCCCTCCGACCGGCGCATCGAGCGGCTGTCCACCCGCGTGCGCGTCGAGAGCTACAGCTTCGTGCGCGCCGTCGCCGAGCTGGACGACGGCAGCCTGGTGAAGACCGGGAAGTTCGTGAAGGCCTCGGGCGGCTGCTCGGCGGCGGCGATGAAGGACCCCGAGACCGTCATGGCCCGCCTGGGGAAGATGAAGCTGCGCAGCAGCAAGCCGGACTCCCCCAATGGGCCGATGCAGGCGCAGTTCATGATCAGCCATCCGAACTACAACGGCATGCAGTTCGACCAGATCTCGCGGCACTATATCCCGGCGCACTATGTCGAAGACCTGCGGATCGCCTACGCCGGCGAGCCGCTGATCGCCGTCGAGGCCGACGTGTCGCTGAGCGAGGACCCGACGGTGCGCTTCACCTTCGAGCCCCAGGGCACGGGCCGCTTCAAGGTCTCGGTCAAGGACACCGAGGGCCAGACCTTCAAGGGCGACTGGAATCCCTTCGCGGACAGCGGCGCGTGAGGCTTGTCGGGGCGTGGCCTTGGCCGCGCCCCGAACGTTTCTCCACTGCGTAAAACGGAAACGTTCCGGTCGGGAGCAAGCCTCCGCCCCGCAAATGACTTTGAAAGGCCGCTGGCCCCGCCCCGCCTGCGCCTACGGCTTGGGCAGCACGACTTCCTTGGCGGCGTGGTGCTCGCGCACCTCGTCGGCGGCGCGCAGGGCGTCGTCCAGCGTGGAGAAGGCGGGATTGGTGGGTGAGAAGGCCGGATACTCGGCGCCGTCGTAGATCGCGTAGACGCGATAACCCTCTTGCTCGCTGCGCACCTCGAGCTTGTTGTCGATGCGCGTGATCGGGCCGATCACGAACAGCCGCTCGATCTGGTGCTCGGCGTCGGGGAAGAGCTCGTCCTTGTAGACCTCGGTCTCGCGGATCTCGGCGTTGAACTGCGCGGCGATGCCGCGGAACAGCGCCTCCGAGGCCTCATTGTCCGGCGCGATCGTCGTCTCGACATAGCGCACGTTGGCGCAGTCCTCGCGCTTGAGCAGTTCCTCCAGCATGCCGCGGGCGATACCCTGCCCCTGGTATTCGTCGCGGACGTTCACCTGCCAGACGAACAGCCGCTGCGGGTCGTCCGGCAGGGGATAGGCGGTCACCATGCCGGCGATGTCGTCGTCCACCACCGCGACCACGCTGGTCGCGGCGAAGTTGCGGCAGATCATGAAGTAGGCGTAGGCGGAATTGGCGTCGAGCGCGGCGGCCTCGTCCACCATCTTCCAGATCTCCGCGCCGTCCTCCAGCGAGGGCGTGCGGTAGGTCACGTCGGTCATTGCGGGAAACCTCGTTCATCATTCGCCCGCAAGACTCGCACGATCCGACCCCGATTGTAAGGCGCGAATTGCCGGCGCGGTCGCGCCAAGACGGCAAATTCGAAGCGAACCTCCGCGAAGCTGAGTCGTTTATTGCACAGGCCCCGTGAGGTGGTCCCATTCGGTGAGACAGCGCGACATGGCGGAAAAGGACGCCTGGTACGTCTTCGGCGTCGACCGCGTCGTCAACGAGATCGAGGTGCGCCCCTGAGCCGGAGCGGCGGGCTTACAGCGCCCAGAACACGATCGCCAGGATCAGCGCCCAGCCGGCCAAGCCGGCCGCCAACCAGAACGGCACCGCGTGGCGCAGCGGCAGGCGCGTGTCGTCGGTTGCGTCCTCGCCGGCCGACGATAAAAGTCGCGACAGCGCGACGGCGCCCGGCAGTCGGCCCACCCATCCGGAAACCAGTCCCGACATCGCGCGCCTCCTGACAACGCGGTCTCGATTGCACGGCTGCGCGAGCAGCCTGGACCGCAGCAGGGTCAGCTTTTCATTCTTTGATTAACAATTAGTTAACAATGTGCCCGCGCCGCCCTACTCGACGCGCGACCCGCGTGCCTCGGCGGGCAGCATCGGGCCGCCCCCGCGCGCCACGGCGCCCTCCACCTGGAGCAGGTCGAGGCGTCCCACCGCCCGCTCTTCCGGCGTGGCGCACAGGCGCAGGCGCACGCAGCCCTGCCCGAGCGTCGGCAGGGCCGTCGCCCAGGCGAAGGGCGCGGCCAGGATCAGGCTGACCAGCAGCGGCGCCGCCCAGGGCAGCAGGGCCGGCGCCCAGGCGACCAGCAGGGCGGTTCCGGCAAGGCCGAGCAGCGTCTGCGGCCACAGCCCGCGCAACGCGTCGCCCAGTCCCACGCGGTGGCCGTCGCGCTGCTGCGCCTCCCAGCGCACGGTGCGCCCGAACAGCAGGCCGCCCATGAAGACGCTCTGCGCCACCATCATCACCGGCCCCAGCAAGGCGGAAAACAGCACCTCGACGAGTCCGCCCAGCAGCACCCGCCGGCCGCCGCCGTAGCTACGCCGTCGCCGCGAATCCAGCAGGGCGTGCGCGTAGCCCATCACCTTCGGCGCGAAGGTCATGCCGATCATCGCGGCGAACAGCCCGATGCCGGTGCCCAGCCCCGGCGTGCCCAGCACTTCCCCCAGATGCAGGGTGGGGCCGAAGGGCGCGCCAGCCACCACCTGCGTCAGGCCGAGCAGCACGAACAGCAGCCAGAACGGCGCGCCGGCGTACATCAGGACCGCCAGGGCGAGCTGGACCCGACCCATTGGCCGGAAGCCCCGGCGGCCCAGCAGGCCGAGGTACTGCATGTTGCCCTGGCACCAGCGCAGGTCGCGCTTGATGAAATCGGGTAGCGTCGGCGGCATTTCCTCGTAGCTGCCCTGCTCCACCGGCAGGACGCGCACCTCGTAGCCGTGCGCGCGCATCAGCGCCGCCTCCACCTGGTCGTGGCTGAGGATGTGGCCGCCCAGCGGCGGGCGGCCCGGCAGCACCGGCAGCGCGCAGGCCCGCTTGAAGGGCGCCAGGCGGATCGCCGCGTTGTGGCCCCAGTAGGGCCCGGCATCGCCCTGCCACCAGGCCGCGCCCACGGTATGGGTCAGCATGCCGTGGCGCATCCCGAACATGAACACCCGGGCGAACAGGCTGTCCGAGGGCAGGCCCACGGCCAGCGACTGCAGGATGCCGATCCGCGGATTGCCCTCCATGATGCGGATCAGGCGGTCGATGGCCGGGCCGGTCATGACGCTGTCGGCGTCCAGCACCACCATGTAGTCGAAGTCGTCGCCCCAGCGCTGCACGAAGTCCCAGACGTTGCCGGCCTTGAAGCCGACGTTCTCGGGACGGTGCCGGTCATGCAGCCGCGCCGGCCGCGGGTCCAGCCGCCGCCAGGATTCGAAGCGGCGCCGCTCCTCGGCGCGGATCGCGGGATCGGTGCTGTCCGACAGCAGGAAGACCTCGTAGTCGTCGCCTGCCTCCATGTTGTCCAGCGAAGCGACCACCTTTTGCAGGTGATGGAACACACGCTCCGGCGCCTCGTTGTAGACCGGCATGACGATCGCGACGCGGGCGCGGCGGCGGGCGGCGGCCGTCCTGGCCGCGAAGGGCGCCACCAGGCGCAGCGGCTCGGGCGCCAGCAGCAGGATGCCCGTGCCCAGGACGGCGTTCCAGAATCCGATCACCACCATGGGGATCGACAGCGCGAAGCAGCCGGCCATGACCGCCTCGCTCCACGCCAGACCGTCGTGCGAGAGAAGATGAAGCATGGTGATGACGGCCGCGCCCCAGGTGGCCGCCACCAGGCCGGCAAACACGGCGCGTCGGCCGCCATAGCGAACGCGATCCACGTCCGCCGCAGTCCTCCCCGTCATCGTCATGGCGCTCCTCGGCCCCTGTGCCGAAATCGGATACAGGGCAAGACGTATGCGAATTTTCGTAGACGCCAAGAGCGCTCACGCAAATGCGAGCGCGCTGCCCTCACCCTTTCGTGAGCGAGCTTTCGGGCGTCCGGATCTCCCGCAGCCCGTCCTCCCGCACGGCACGATAGAAGCAGTTTGGCCGGTTGGTGTGGCACGCCGGCCCGGTCTGGTCGACCAGCAGCAGCACGGTATCGCCGTCGCAGTCCAGGCGAAAGTCGACCAGTGCCTGCGTATGGCCCGAGGTTTCCCCCTTGCGCCAGAGCTTCCCACGCGAGCGCGAGAAATAGGTGACGCGGCCGCTTGTCAGCGTCTCGACCACCGCCGCCTCGTTCATCCACGCCAGCATCAGCACCGTGCCGCTATCGTGCTGCTGGGCGACGGCGGGGACAAGGCCATCGGCGTTGAAAGCGATCTCCCCCGCCACCTCGCGGGCCTGGGTCTTGGAGAGCGGGCGCATGCAATCCTCCGGCTACACGCAATGACACGCCACCCCTTGGCGGGCGCCATCTCGATCTCATATCAGGAACGGGCAAAGCTGCCCAGCGTGCCGCCCGGCACGCGGGGGGTTGTGCGCAGCCTCCAATCTGGGCAGGCTTACACGTTGTAACGGGACACCCGAGGAGCCATGAGCAGATCCGGCGACGGTCAGCAACAAACGCTATATTGTTCCTTCTGCGGCAAAAGCCAGCACGAAGTGAAGAAGCTCATCGCCGGGCCGGCGGTCTTCGTCTGCAACGAATGTGTCGAGCTCTGCGCCGAGATCATTCACGACGAGACCAAGCAGGGCCTGGCGAAAACGGACGGCAGCGTCCCCAGCCCGCGGGAGATCGCCAAGGTCCTGGACGACTATGTGATCGGCCAGGACCATGCGAAGCGTGTGCTGTCGGTGGCGGTGCACAATCACTACAAGCGGCTGGCGCATGAGGGCGACAGCAGCGACATCGAGCTGTCGAAGTCGAACATCCTGCTCATCGGCCCCACGGGCTCGGGCAAGACGCTGCTGGCGCAGACGCTGGCGCGCATCCTGGATGTCCCCTTCGCCATCGCCGACGCGACGACGCTGACGGAATCCGGCTATGTCGGCGACGACGTGGAATCGATCATCCAGAAACTGCTGCAAGCCGCCGACTACAATGTCGAGCGGGCGCAGAAGGGCATCATCTACGTCGACGAGATCGACAAGATCACCCGCAAGTCGGAAAACCCCTCGACCACCCGCGACGTTTCCGGCGAAGGCGTGCAGCAGGCCCTGCTGAAGATCATGGAGGGCACCGTCGCCTCGGTGCCGCCGCAGGGCGGGCGCAAGCATCCCCAGCAGGAGTACCTGCACGTCGACACGACGAACATCCTGTTCGTGTGTGGCGGCAGCTTCGCCGGTCTCGACCGCATCGTCTCCCAGCGCGGCCGCTCGTCGTCGATCGGCTTCGGCGCCGACGTGCGCGCGCCGGAGGAGCGGGCCACCGGCGAGGTGCTGAAGGAAGTCGAGCCGGAGGACCTGCTGAAGTTCGGCCTGATTCCCGAGTTCGTCGGCCGGGTGCCGGTGGTGGCGACGCTGCACGACCTGGACAAGGACGCGCTGGTGGACATCCTGACCAAGCCGCGCAACGCCCTGGTCAAGCAGTACCAGCGCCTGTTCGAGATGGAGAACGTGGACCTTGAGTTCACCGACGACGCCCTGGAGGCGATCGCCGAGAAGGCCATCGCCCGCGGCGCCGGCGCGCGCGGCCTGCGCTCCATCATGGAGGGCATCCTGCTGGAGACCATGTTCGAGCTGCCCGGCTACGAGGAGATCGAGCAGGTCACCGTGACGCGCGGCGTGGTGGACAACAGCGAGGAGCCGACGTTCGCCTATCGCGAGAAGCAAAAGAGCCAGAGCAACGCATAGCGGCGTCCCGCGATTTGCAGGCCTGGCGCGGTATTGCCGTGCTAGGCCATTTTCATGCGTGTGCGGACATTCTCACCGGCGCTCTACGCAGCGGTCTACGGCCTGACACTCCTGGAGGCCTTCCTGCCCCATCCGGTCGTGACCGGGGCCGCGACGGTCGCCTTTCTGGGGTTCGTCACCCTGGAGATCGGCAACGTCCGCCCGGCGCAGCGGCTCGCGGCGGGCGTGCTGGTATCGCTCGGTCTGGGCACCGCCTACGCCGCCGGCGGCCTCGCGGCGCTGGAACGGGTCGCGGCACGGGGAATCCACGACGCCCTGCCCTTCCTGGTGCTTTTCGCGGCGGTGATGTCGCTGCAGGCGCCGGCATTCGCCAGCCCCGCCTTCCGCGCCATCGGCGAGGCGGTGGTCCGGCAGCCGCCGGGCCGGCGGTACATGATGCTCGCCTTCGCAGGGCACTACCTGGGTGCCGTGCTCAACCTGGCCGGGTTTCAGCTCGTCGCCTCCTTCTTTGATCCAACGATGGCCCCGGTCCTGCGCCAGCGCCTCACCATCGCCGTGGTGCGCGGATTCAGCGCCGCCGTCCTCTGGTCGCCCTTCTTCGTCGGGATGGGCGTCATCCTGACCGTGCTGCCCGAGGTCTCCTGGCTGACCCTTCTGCCGGCGGGTCTGCCGATGGGCGCGGGCCTGATCCTTCTGGCGCGCGCTTTCGATCGCCTGACCAGCCGACAGCCTCGCCCGGCCCCGGCGGCCGCGGCCGTCGCGCCCGGGCCGCCGGCGACGCGTTCCGCCCACCCGGCCATCGGGGTCGCGACGGTCTTCCTGGCCCTGGCCGGGCCGGTGATCGCGCTCAGCGAGGGCGCCGGCCTGCCGATCGTGATCGCCCTGGGCCTGGCGGCGCCGCCGCTGGCGCTGCTGTGGCATGTCCGGCTGCGGCTCGGCGATCCCGGCGTCGCGCCGACGGGATCGGCGGTGCGGGACCTCTACGCCCGGCTGCCGGGGTTGCGCAACGAAGCGGTTCTTTTCCTCGGCGCCACCGTGCTGGGCATCGGATTGGCGGACGCCGTGCACGACCAGATGGCCGGCGGCTGGGCCGGCCTCGCGGCGTTGCCGGGCTGGCTCGCGGGCGGCGTTCTGACCCTGCTCGGCACGCTGCTGGGCGGCCTGGGCGTGCATCCCGTCGTGCCGGCCATCCTGGTGGGCGCGGTGCTGCAACCGGCGGCGCTGGGGCTGCCGGCGACGGCCCTTGCCCTCATCCTGGCCGTCGTCTGGGGCCTGGGGACGCAGATGTCGCCGTTCTCCGCCACGGTCATGGCGGTGGCGCGGCTGCTCGACGTGTCGGTGTTCCGGGTGGCCTGGCGGTGGAACGCGCCCTTTTGCACGACAGCCGCCGTGCTTTTCGGCATGCTGATCGGCGTGGGCGCGGACCTCCTGGCGGGATTCGGCTAGCGCTGGACAGTCCCTGCCGAACGCCCTACGTGCGAACAGGAATTTATGTCCGGAGGATCCCATGACGAGGGAACCCCGCCGCACGGGGCGCGTGCCCCGCGACCTGCAGGAGCAGCCGCCCAAGCCGCCGCCGGAGGAACCGCCGGCGCCGGTGCCGGAACGGCCACCGCATCCCCCAGAGGAACTGCCGTGGGAACACCCGATCGAGGAACCCCCGAGTCCCGGCGAGGTGCCACCATCCCCGCCGCCCGAGGAACCGCCCCCGGCGTGGCGAAGCGGCGCGTGACGGGCGGGCCAGGGCGCTATCTGCCGGAACGCGCGTTCCCGCCCTATGCCTATGTGCCGGGACGCCAGCCCCACCCCCTGCGCGATCCCAACGGCCACCGGCACGGCGTCGATGAGCCGTCCCCGGGCGCCGTCGATCCCGCGCGGTGGCGGGACTGCCCCGCCTTTCTCCACGGCGTCGACCTGTTCAACCACGGCTACGTCTGGGAAGCGCACGAAGCCTGGGAGGGGGTGTGGCGCGGCTGTCCGCCCGACAGCGACGCGGCACGGCTGCTGCGGGCCCTCATCCACCTGGCCGCGGCCGGCGTGAAGCAACGGGAGGGCCGGTCGCGCGGCGTCGCACGGCATCTCGCCAAGGCGACGGCGCTGTTCGAGACGCTGCCAGGCTCGCAGCGTCTGTTCGGCCTGGATGTTGGCGAGCTGCGGAACCACGCACAGAACGCGGCGGCGATCCGAAGCGCCCGCCCGCTGGTGCTGCGGCCGGGCGGGCCTTCGCCGGAGACGGCGGACGCCGCGGGCTAAAGGTCGCGCGGCAGCGTCACGACGACGCGCAGGCCGCGCGGGCGGTTGGGTTCCGCCCTGACCGTGCCGCCGAGCGCCTCGACATTGCGGCGGACCAGCCACAGGCCGACTCCGAAATGTCCCTCGCCTCCCGCCTCGCGCACCGAGACGTAGCGCTCGAAGATCGACTCCAGGCTGTCGTCGGCCGCGCCGGGTCCGTGATCGGCGACGGCGAGCACGATCCCTCCCTCCCGCGCCTCCAGGCGAACCTCGATGGCGCTGTCCGCCGGCGCGAAGTCGAAGGCGTTCTCCAGCAGGTTCTCCAGGATGGTCTCCAGGATGTCCGCCTCGGCCCGGACCCGCAGACCGTCGTGAATGCGCCGATCGAAACGCAGACCGCGCCAGTCGGCCATCTCGCGGTAACCGTCCAGCGTCCGGTTGACGAAGGCCGAGAGGTTCAGGCGCTCGCGCGGCGCCTCGATGACGGCGGCGGTCGCTTCCTCCATGCGCCGGGAGGCGGCCACCAGCTCCTCCAGGCGCGCCACCGCGCCCTCGATCCGGGCGGCGGCCCGCCGGGCGCGGGTCTGCTCGGCCGAGAGGTCCTTCTTGAGCGGCTCCAGGGACTGCCCGATGGTGGCGATCGGCGTCTTGAAGGCGTGCGCGTTGTCCTCCGCGGCGTGGCGGATCGCGCGCGCCGCGTTGCGCAGCGTCGCCACCATGCGGTCGAACTCCTCCGCCACGCCGGCCAGTTCCGGCACGCGGTTGATCGAGGCGAAGGAGGGCGCCTCGGCGCCCAGGCCCCGCTCGCGGATCGAGCGGGCCGCGGCGGCATAGCCACGCAGGCTGCGCCACACGCCGACGAAGAGCACCATCACCAGGACCGCCAGCACCAGATAGATCGCCAGCGCCGCCCGCACCTCCGGCGTCTGCCAGTACGGCCGGCCGAGGCCCGCCCCCTTCGCGGCGTCGATGCCGTGGGTGGTCATGATCGCCCAGCAGGCGGTCTCGGTCTCCAGCGGCGTGATCGAGGTGATCACCTCCGCCTCCCCGGCGGCCGTGGCGTAGTGAGCCGAGAGTCGCGGGCTGCCGGCGCAGCGATCGCGCAGATGGCGGAAGATGCCGGCCTTGTTCAGCTCCAGGCGCTCGTGCTCCAGCGCCGCGCCGGTGACCGTGGGCGTGTAGGCGATATAGCGGAAGCCGACGCTGTCGTGCGGCACCTTCGGGCGGCGGAGGATCTTGATCCGACTGCCGTCGATGCCGCCGATGCGGCGAAGCGTGGCGAAGACGTCCTGAAGCGCAGCGCCGTTGTAGCCCTCCAGCGAGGGGCGCAGCACCTCGGCCACCAGTCGGCCCTGCTTTTCCAGATTGTCCAGCAGCAGCGCGCGGCGGTGGCTGTCGGCCGCCTGGAACTGGTCGTAGATCAAGAGCGGCAGCGCGAAGAAGATGACCGTCGCCAGGGCCACCTTGGCCGCGACGGAATGCCGCAGCATCGCCAGCCATCCGCGATCACTGCGCGATCGCATCGTCACGCCAGCGGTAGCCGAAGCCGGGATAGTTCTCGATCGCCTCGAACTTCGGGTCGAGGGCGCGGAACTTCTGCCGGATTCGCTTGATCAGGGTGCGGACGTTGGCGCGGAAGCCCTCCTCGCCCAGGCCGGCGACGAAACCCTCGCCGTGCACCTGGTCGTAGAGTTCGCGATAGCGGACGTCCTTGCCGGCCCGGCTGACCAGCAGATCGACGATGCGGAACTCGTTCAGAGTCAGCGGCACCTCGCGGCCCTGCCAGTAGGCCCGCGCCACCTCGCGGTCGATCTCCAGCCGGCCGATCGTCACGGCCGCGCCGGCCTCCTCCGCCGCCGCCGCCGGCGAGTCGCTCCGTGCCGCACCGTCGTCGCGACGGGCGACCGACAGCGCGATCCGCCGCTTGAGAATGGCGACGCTGCGCGATTTCTCCACGAAGTCGACGGCGCCCTGAGTCAGCGCCGCCTCCTCGTAGATCTGGTCGCCCAGCACGGTGAGAAAGATGGCCGGCACCTCCACCCCCGCCTGGCGCAGGGCGCGCAGGAGCTGCATGCCGTTCATCCCCGGCATGTGCCAGTCCAGGATGACGAGGTCGGCCTCGCCGCCGCCGGTGAGATAGTCCAGCGCGGGCGCGGCCGCGCCGAAATCGACGACGGCGTAGCCTTCGTCCTGCAGGGTCTCGATCAGGGACTCCCGGAACAGCGGGTCGTCGTCGACCACCAGCAGCCGGCCCCGGTCGCTGTCTTGCAACGCCATGTCCATGCGCTCAGCGGTCCTCTCGGCACCGCCGGATGGTACGGAGGCGCGGCCACGCGCGCGAGAGGTTTTTGCCGGCCCGCTTCACGCCCCGGGATCGTCGGCGCCGCTGTTGCGTTGCGCGATTTCGGCGGCCAGCTCCTCGGCGCTGCGGCGCAGCCAGTCGGTGACGACGACTCGATAGGGCGCCACGGTCTCGAGCTGGCGCAAGCTCGGCGGCAGCGCGGCGAGCTGGGCGGCGGCGCGCTCGCGAATCCGCGACAAGGTGGGCAGCTCGCCGACGAGCCCGCCGCCTTCCATGACCGGTTCCAGCAGCGGCGTGCCGGGCTGCGAATCCGACTCGAACGACAGGATGTCGCGCTGCATCCGGCCCGCGCGGTCAAACTCCCGCCAGACCTGCTTGCGGCCGGGCCAGGTCGCCTTGCCGGTGGAGAGCTTGCGGCGCAGACGGCCGGCATACTCCTGCAGCTTGTAGGCACAGTCCAGCGCCGGCGCGTCCTCCGAGGTGGTGAGCGCCGTGCCGATGCCGTAGCCGTCGATCGGCGCGCCGGCGGCGGTGAAGTCGCACAGCTTCCATTCGTTCAGGCCGCCGCTCACCAGCACGGCGACGTCGCGCAGTCCGCCCTCGTCCAGGATTCGCCGCACCTTCCGCGCCAGCGCGCCCAGGTCGCCGCTGTCGATGCGCACGCCCCGCACCTCGATGCCCTCCGCGCGCAGGCGCGGCGCGATGTCGACCACCTTCCGGGCGGCGCGCTCGGTGTCGTAGGTGTCGATCAGCAACACGACCTCTCGGGGGCGCGACCGGGCGAAGTTCAGGAAGGCCTGCGCTTCGTCGTCGTGCGCCTCGATATAGGAATGCGCCATCGTGCCCATGATGGGAATGTCCCACAGCGGCGCCGCCGGCACCGTCGCCGTGCCGGCGAATCCGGCGATATAGGCCGCGCGCGCCGCCAACAGGCCGGCCTCCGCGCCGTGTGCCCGGCGCAGGCCGAAGTCCACCAGCCGCTTGCCCGGCGCCGCCAGCACCATGCGCGCGGCCTTGCTGGCGACGAGCGTGCTCACGTGCAGCAGGTTGATCAGCCGCGTCTCCAGAAGCTGGGCCACCGGCAGCGGCGCGGTGACGCGCAGGATCGGCTCGTCGGCGAAGAACACCGTGCCTTCCGGCATCGCGTGCACGTCGCCGGTGAAGCGGAAATTTTCCAGGTAATCGATGAAGTCCGTGCCGAAGCGGTTCGAATCGCGCAACCACTGCAGCTCGTCCGGCGCGAATCCGGCGCTCTGCAGGAACTCGACGACCGGGCCCAGCCCGGCGGCGAGCAGGAAGTTGCGGCCTTCCGGCTGTCGCCGCACGAAGAATTCGAAGCTCGCCGGTTCCGTGAAGCCCGAATCGAGGTAGGCCTGCATCATATTCAATTGATACAGATCGGTCAGCAGGAGGCTGCTGGGCGTCGCGGCGAATTTTCGCGCAGTTGTCACGGGCTCCCCCCTCGGAATTCTTCAGTCCTCGCGCAGCCCCCCGACGCGCGCCGCTGGCGGCGGCAGGCATCGGCCGGGATTGTCTATTTACCTAGGCAGCAGCTTCGGATAAGGGAAGGTTAAAGCCGACCACGGTTCTCCTATCCGGGCGGGTTGTCCGTCCGGGGTCAATTTGATCGCAAAAATTTGATACAAGCAATGCCCGCGCAAAAAATTTATCGGACGTCTTTGCATATTTGAATTTCTGGATTATATGGGGGGCAGCTTGCCGGGGATGTTCAGGAGGTGAAAAGAGGATGCCCGAAGAGAAGGACAACGCGTCCCTGACCGAAATGACCACGCGGATTGTCTCCGCTTATGTTTCTCATAACCGTGTCGAACCCGATCAGGTTCCACAGGTTATCCAGGCTGTTGCCCGCGATTTAAAGGCGCTGCAGTCCGGAGAGACCGAAGAGACCGGCACGACTGTCCAGCCGGCGGTGAATCCGCGGCGGTCCATTGGCCGCGACCATTTGGTCTGCCTGGTCTGCGGGCGCAAGCAGAAGGCTCTGAAGCGCCATCTTGCCAAGGCGCACGACCTGACGCCGGAGCAGTACCGGGAGATGTTCGGCCTGCGGCCCGACTATCCGATGGTGGCGCCGAACACCTCGAAGCGCCGCTCGGAGATCGCCCGCTCGATCGGCCTCGGCCGTCGGGACAACGAGCCGGAAGAGGATCCGCGCGGCCGAAGCAAGTCGCGTGCCGCCTAGGCACCGCTAGGCACCGCTTCTGTCAGCTTCGCGCGAACGCCCCGCCAGCCAACAGCCGGTGACACGGCCCGGCGGGCGGGGCATTCGTGTGTCGTGGCGTTTTCCGTCAAGCTTCGTCCAGGGGCGATTCCCTCTGGACACGTCGAGCCACAGTGATTAGGTGGGTGTTGCATCCGGATGCCGGAAGTGGCCCGGCTTTCTCGGTGTAAGACCTATCGGCGCTCAGCCATGCGAGGCCTTCTCTGGCGGGGCGCACGGCTTTCGATACCGGGCCACTCAGCCGGCGCCCCAGGCGATCCCGCCCGCAAGCGCGCCCGCGCCGTATCGACGCACCCCGAAGTCGTCGCCCACGTCATCGCTCGGATCGGTTTATCTGCCGCCGCAACGCCCAGGGCGCGTCGCGCAGCAGCGCCGCGCCCTCCCGCAGCCAGGGCAGCAGGCGGCGCGGCCCCTCCGGCACCGGCGCCGGCACCACGCACAGCCCCTGCGCCCGGAAGACCAGACGGGCCCGCCGCATGTGAAAAGCGTCGGTGACCAGCAGCACCCGCTGCCCCCCACGTGGACGCAGTATCTCGGCCGACAAGACGGCGTTCTCCCGCGTGTTGCGCGCCCGCGGCTCCAGAAGGATGGCGGCCTCGGGCACGCCGGCACCGCGGGCGATCGCCGCCATCGCCTCGGCCTCGCTGCGTCTGCCGTCGCCGCCGCAAGGCCCGCCGCTGAAGAGCAGCAAGGGGGCGGCGCCCGCCTCGTAGAGAGCGACCGCGTGGCGCGCGCGCCGGACGAGCGCCGGGCTGGGCTGGCCATCCCGCCGGAACGCCGCGCCCAGCGCCACGATGGCGTCGGCGCGGGGCGGCTGGCGGCCATGGCCCGGGGGATGGCTGTCGATGCTTTTGCTTTCGCCTGGCAATGCGCGACCTGTCGCCCGGCCTAATCGCCCGCCTCCAGCTCCTGTCGCAGGCGAAGGTATTGCATCAGGTCGCGCAGGGCGAGGATGCCGTGCAGCCTGTCGCCCTCGGCCACCAGGAGCCAGCCGTCGCCGCTGGTTTGCAGGCGCTCCAGCGCGTCCTGGGCCGTGCAATCGGGGCGGATCGTCGTCTCTTCGCCACGCGGCTGCATGACGTCGCGCACCCGGACCTCCGGCCAGCGCTCCTGCGGCACGGCCTTGACGTGCCGGGTCCCCACATGGCCCAGCAGGCGGCCGCCCTCGACCACGGGATAGCGGTGGTGGTGATGGCGGTAGACCACGGCGTCGACCAGGTCGCGCAGGCTGTCCTCGGGGGCGACGGTCACCGGGTCGCGGGTCATCACGTCGCGCACCCGCTGGCCCTCCAGGGCGAGGCGGTCGAGGAGATGGCGGTAGGTGCCGCCGGCCTGCCCCTGCACGAACAGCCCGATCAGGAACCACCACATGCCGCCGATGAAGTTGCCGAGCATCAAGGCCTGCAAGATGCCGAGCGCCATCAGCAGCATGCCGAAGCCCTGGCCCAGGCGGCTGGCCACGCGGGTCGCGCCGCGCAGGTCCTTGCCCCAGCGCCACAGCAGCGCGCGCAAGGCCCGCCCGCCGTCCATCGGAAAGGCGGGCAGCAGGTTGAACACCGCCAGGGCCACGTTGATGATCGCCAGATAGCGCGGCACCCCCGCCCAGTGTTCCGGCGCCCCCAGCCCGGCCAGCGCCTGCCACAGCAGGTAGAACGCGCCGGCCAGGACCAGGCTGGCGATCGGCCCGGCGATGGCCATCAGGAACTCCGAGTTCGGCGTCTCGGGTTCGCTCTGCATCTCCGCCGCGCCGCCGAAGAGGAACAGCGTGATGCCACTCACCTGGATGCCGTAGTGCCGGCCCACGACGGCGTGCGACAGCTCGTGGAACAGCAGCGAGACGAACAGCCCGACCGTCCCCAGCACCCCGAGCGCCCAGTAGGTGCGCTGCGGCAGCTCGGGATAGAAGGCCGGAAAGAACCCCCCGGCCAGCGACCACAGCACCAGCAGCGCCAGGAACACCCAGCTCACGTCCGCGCGTATTTCGAACCCCAGCACGCGGCCCAGGACCACCCGGTTGCCGAACATGGCGACTCCCTCGTTTCACCCTCGCCAGATTAACGCGCGCGCGCGCCGCGGGTTTTGCGCCAGATCATGTCCGTCGTCGGGAGACTCGCCGGAATTGGAAAACTACCGCAGCCGAAAGCACGCGCTCTCGATTTCGAGCGCGTCGCCGGCAGCGGCATCTTCCTCGATGCGGCAAAGGATGACGCTGTACTTTCGGCGCAGGATCATGCGGGCGTCGCGGCGACCGTCCAGGGCGTAGTGGGCGATGCGGTAGCCCTCGGCGAGAAGCTGGACCACGCCGCGCTCCACCGCTGGCAGCATGTCCTCCTTCTCGTCCGCCAGGACCGGCGACGCGGCGGCCAGGCAGACGAGCGCGACAGCGACGAAGCGGGAGCGAAGTCGGGGTTTGGTCATCGGGCTCTCCATGCCGGTGCGCGCCGCCGGGCGGATCATCGCCGTCGCGCGCGCGGCGAACGGCGCCCCTCGGCCGGGTCCGGCTCCGCGTCGTCGCCGGCGCGCTGGGGCTGGAACTGCGCCCGCCAGTGGGCGGCGACCTCGGCGCTGACATAGCCGTCCTGCTGCAACTGCGCGATGGACTGCGCCATGGTCTGCATGCCCGCCGAGCGGCCCAGCTCGATGGTCTGGGCGAGCTGCGGGATCTTGCCCTCGCGGATCTGGTTGCGCACCGGCGCGGTGCCCAGCATGACCTCCATCGCCGCCGCCCGGCCGCCATCGACGCGCGGCAGCAGCCGCTGGGTGATCACGGCGGTGAGGCCGGTGGCCAGCATGGCGCGCACCAGCTCCTTCTCGTTGCCGGGAAAGACATCCAGGATACGGTCGACCGCCTGCGGCGCGGTGGGCGCGTGCATGCTGGCGATCACGAGCTGGCCGGTCTCCGCCGCGGTCAGCGCCAGGGAGATGGTCTCCAGGTCGCGCATCTCGCCCACCAGGATGATGTCCGGGTCCTCGCGCAGGGCGGCGCGCAGGGCGGTGTGGAAGGAGCGCGTGTGCCGCCCCACCTCGCGCTGGGAGATGAGGCAGTTCTTGTTGGCGTGCAGGTACTCGATCGGGTCCTCGATGGTGATGACGTGATGGCGCCGGGTCTCGTTGACGCGGTCGACCAGCGCCGCCATCGTCGTCGACTTGCCGGAGCCGGTCGGCCCCGTCAGCAGGATCAGCCCGTTCTCCCGCGCGGCAAGGGCGCGGACGGACTCCGGCGCGGGGAGGTGTTCGAGCGGCGGCGGCGCGGCGGGCAGGCGGCGGATCGCCAGCGCCGTGCCCATCTGGGTGCGGTAGGCGTTGACGCGGTAGCGGTCGCCGGCACCCAGCGTCCGCGCGAAGTCCAGGTCCTCGGCCGCTTCCGCGTCTTCCTCGGGGCCCTCGCCGGCGGCCAGCAGCGCCGCCAGGATGTCGCGCAGCGCGCCCTCCGACAGCGGCGGGGTATCGACGGCGCGCAGCTCGCCGCGCACGCGCATCATCGGCGGATGCCCGGCGGAGAGGTGGACGTCGCTGGCGCCGGCCTTCTTGGCGCCGGCCAGCAAGGCTTCGAGAAGCTCGCTTGCCATCGTCCTCCGCCGCGCATGTCGACCGCCTCGCCCTGGACGCTAGCGCGTCGGGGATAAGCAATCCTTAATCTTGCCGCGCGCTCAGGCGCCCCAGCGGCTCGCCCAGGCCGGTTGGCCACGCCGCCAGCGGCGCAGGCCGCCCCGGCGTGGCGCCGTGTCGGGACTCGAGTCGGCGATGGCGCGCAGGGCGTCGCGCCGGGTCACCTGCGGCCGGCCCGTCGCGTAGGCGGCCAGCAGGGCGCGGTCGGCCAGGATGTTGATGACGCGCGGGATGCCGTCGGCCGCCTTTACCACCGTGCGCAGGGCGCGTCGGGTGAAGATCGCCCGGCCCGCCGGCTCCAGGCTGCACTGCGCCAGGCGGTAGCGCATGTACTCCACGCCGGTGTCCACGTCGAAGGGGCGTGTCTGGAAACTGAAGGTGATGCGCTGATTGAGTTGGCGCATGCTGTACTGCCGCAGCAACCGGTCCAGCTCCGGCTGGGCGAACAGCACGATCTGCAGCAGCTTCGCCTCGTCGGTCTCCAGGTTCGACAGCAGGCGCACAGTCTCCAGCCCCGCCCGATCCAGCGCCTGCGCCTCGTCGATGACCAGCACCGCCCGCCGCCCCTCCGCGTGCAGCGCGATCAGGTGATCGGCCAGAAGCTGGTAGGGATCCGCCGCACCGTCCGGCGACAGCCCGAACTCCCGGCAGAGCGCCAGCATGGTGGCGCGGAAGTCCGCCTGCGGCACGGTCAGGAAGGCGACGGGCGAGCCCTGGTCGGTAAAGTACTGGATGACGATGCGGCACAGCAGCGTCTTGCCGGTGCCCACCTCGCCGGTGACCTTCACGATCGGCTCGCCGCGGTGCAGCGCGTAGATCACCGATTCGAGGATCGGCTGGTGCGAGCGCGCGAAGAAGAGCTGGCGGTTCGGCGTCAGGCTGAACGGCGCCTGACGCAGGCCGAAATGGTCGAGGTAGGGCATCGGGCGGTCACCCTCTCAGGAACGCCAGGCGCTGGCGCACGGACTCCAGGGGCAGGTCCGGCGGCACGCCCCGCGCGGCCTCGGCGTCGAGCACCTGCTGATAGACCTGTACCGCCGCCGCGTGCCGGCCGGCGCGATCGTAGAGGATCGCCAGATTGTAGCGGAAACGCAGGCTTTCCGGCGCGAGCTGGACGGCCCGGCGCATGCTGGCGATCGCCGCCTCCGGCCGGCCGAGGCGGGCCTGGACGGCGGCAAGCTGCGCGTGCAGAGGCGCGTAGGCCGGGTAGCGCCGGCGCAGCTTCTCCAGCGAGCCCAGGGCCGATTCCGGCGCCCCCTGCCCGGCCAGCGCCACCAGGCTGCGCAACGCGCGGCGGTTGCCGGGGTCCACCTCCAGCAGGTGGCGGTAGGTGTCCAGCGCCTCCTCGCGCAGGCCCATCCGCTGCAACGCCACCCCCAGGCCGAGCAGCGAGTCCGGATCATCCGGGACCTGGTCCAGGATCTGCTGGTACTGCCGGGCCGCCGTGCCCGGATTGCCGTCGCGCAGGGCCTGCGCCGCGGCGCGCTGGGTATCCGCCATCACCCGGCGGCGGTTGTCCGTTCGAACTTCAAGCGCGAGGCCTTGCCGACGCGCCGGGGTCGCCGCGTTGACGAACCGTCGGCGCGCGCTGTCGGAACCGTCCGACGCTGACGCGCCCGAAGCCGCGTCCGGGTCCGGGAGCGATCCCGCTGCCGCCTGCTTTTCGGCCGGGGCCGACGCCTTGGCCGCATCGTCAGCGGCATCGCGCGTCGCCACGGTGGAGCGACGCAGCACGTCGGCGGCGTCCTCGGCCACGATGACCTCCGGCGTCGCCGGCTTGGGCGTGGGCGGCCGCGGGCGCGATACGGGTCCGGCCCGGGCAAGCTGGCGCCCCGCCGGCCCGGTGTCCGGCGCGACCCGGTCGGGCGTCGACTGCTTTTGATAGCCGCCCAGGGCCAGTGCCGCCGACTCGGACGAGGACTGGGGCCGGGAGGAAGACCGGGAGGCGGCCTGGGTCGAGCCATCCCTGATGCCGATCGAGTCGCCGCCGGTCGGGATCGGGCCGATCGTGGGCGGCGCCAAGCGCGCCACCGAACCCCGTTGCGCGGTCTCGCCGGTCTTCGTCCTGGGCGGCGCCGCGTCATGCGCCACCGCCGGCGCGGCGGTCTCCGGTCCGCTCGCGGCGTCGGGCTTGCCCGGCGCGCTCGGCTCGGGGATCGGCAGGCTCCTGCGCGTGTCCGGCGCGCGCGCCGTGCGGGGCAGATCGGCATACGGCCGAATCAGGCGCGCGACGCTGTCCACCGCCTCGCCCGCCGTCTCGCGCGTCGTGTCCCAGGCCGCGGCGGCGGATTGCCAAACCGGCGCCACCCTGTCCAGCACGGGCGCCGCCTGACGGCGCAGGCGCGCCAGATCGAATTCCCCCACGACCGCGCCGCCGTCGGAGACGGCCCCCTCCGGCAGCAGCGCCCGGATCGACGGCATCTCCGGCGTTCGGATGAAGCTTTCATAGACGAAGAGCGCGCCGCCAAGCCCCGCGGAGATCACGACGAGCCGCAGCCACCAGCGCAGGCATCCCCGCAAAAAGCGGCCGATTCGCGAGCCGCCGACCCGGGAGGCGGCGGCATCGCTCCCCGCGTCGCGCGGCGGCGGCTGCGGCTGTGAGGCGTCCGATCCGGCGCCGGGCCAGGCGATCGGCCGGGCTTCGCCATCGCCGCGGCCGCCGGCCGCACACGCCTGCCCGCCGCCTTGCGCCCGCGCCGCGCGCGATTTTTCCAAGGCTGCGAAAAGTACGCTCATCCCGTTGTCCAGACCCCATTGCCGCGCAATTCTCGGCCCAACTCGTTAACCAAATATTAAGTCTTACAGCCTCGGATGCACGCACGTCCGGCGACCACGCATCCGCCCGATTTGTGCAACTTCGATTTATAGTGATCGTTAACCAAATAAAGTGTAAAAGTCCGGCACGATCTGGTGATCACGAAACCGTATTGACGATCCGTTAAACTTAATACTGGGGTCGGACGGCATGAGCAAACTTGCGCGCAGCCGGGCGGGCGCGCCGCGGCGGGGAGAACATGCCCCGCGCGTCGCGGCAGGCCGCCCTCTCACGCGGCTGCTTCTGACCCTCGCCGGCCTTCTTGTCCTGGCCGGCTGCGGGGTCGTGCCGCCCGACCACCACGACGCCGGCATCGACAAGGATCGCGGCGACTTCAATGAGCTTCTGGACGCGCCCGATCGCGGCCAGCCGGACGCGGAGACCGACGGGGCCGGGCAGGCGGATGGCCGGGCCCGGGCGACGCGTCGCGACGTGCCCGCCGTGCCGCGCCTGGCTCCCGTCGCGCCGGAACCCGAGGTGCCGGAGCTGATGCCCAATCCGCGCGTGTCGATCTCCGCGACCGAGGACGTGTCCCTCAAGGACATCCTGTTCGAGCTGGCCCGCCAGGCGGGCGTCGAGATCGAGATCGATCCGCGCATCGCCGGCGGCATCATCTTCTCCGTGCGCAACCGGCCGTTCCTGGAGGTGATCAAGCGGATCAGCCGCCTGGCCGGCCTGCGCTACTCGGTCGACGACAACGTCGTGCGGGTCGAGGTCGACACGCCGTATCAGGTCGACTACGAGATCCCTTACATCACCCAGGCCCGGGAGACGGCCAGCCGCGTCGCCATCTCGACCGAGCTGAGCACGCCAGGCGTCGACGACGGCGGCGGCAGCGGCGATACCTCCTCCAGCAGCGTGGTCACCGGGCAGGCGACCTCCGACTTCTTCACCCAGCTGGAGAACGCCCTGCAGGCGATCGTGGCGAACAACGCCCCGCGCGGCCTCGCACAGCCGGGAGAGGGGGACTCGCGGCGCGATTCGGTCAGCATCCTCGCCCAGGCGGGCTCGGTGAGCGTGTTCGGCACCAGCCAGCAGCACAAGGCCGTGAAGCGCTACCTGGAAAAGCTGCGCCGGGCGATCTCCGCCCAGGTGCTGATCGAGGCCAAGGTGGTCGAGGTCAACCTGTCACGGCGCTTCGAGAGCGGGATCGACTGGTCCGCGGTGCTGGGCGATCTCTCGGCCGCCGCCACCTTCGGCGAGACCGCGACGCCGGCCGAGCTGCTGACCGGTTCCACGGAGGCCGCGCGCGACCTGGTGTCGTTCTCGGTCGCCGACGACGATTTCAGCGCCCTGCTCAGCCTGATCGACAGCTTCGGCACCACGCGCACGCTCTCCAGCCCGCGCATGACGGTGATGAACAACCAGACCGCCATTCTGAAGGTGGCGGAGAACGAGGTGTTCTTCGAGATCGACGTCGAGGAGGAAGAGGAGGAGGACGTGGTCGGCGACACCACGACGCTGACCATCGACAGCGAGATCCGCACCGTCCCCGTCGGCCTCGTCATGGCGGTGCAGCCGGCCATCGACCTGCGGCGCAACCGGGTCACGCTGACCCTGCGGCCGACGGTCACCCGCATCGACCGCTTCGTCAACGACCCGGCCGTGTCCATCGTCTCCAACAACGCCGTGGAATCGCGCATCCCGGTGGTCGAAACGCGGGAGCTGGACAGCGTGCTGGAGCTGCGCTCGGGCGAGGTGGCGGTGCTCGGCGGCCTGATGGAGGAGCGCAGCGGCAACGAGGACGACGGCGTGCCGGGGCTGTCGCGGATTCCCTGGCTGGGCCGGGCCTTCAAGTCGCGCCAGGAGACCACGGAGATGGTGGAGCTGGTGGTCCTGCTGCGCGCCCGTATCCTGCGCGGCGCCCGTCGGACCGTCGAACCGGCGGACCGGCGCGTCTACGAGGACTTCACCCGCGACCCCCGGCCGCTGCCGCTGCCCGATGTCGCGCCGCCGCCGTCCGAGGGCGGCTGAGCGCGGAGTGCCTCGGAGGTCGAGCGCGATGATGCTGCGCTATCTTCTGCTCACGGCGGTGCGGGATCGCCTGATGCTGGCGATGCTGGCCGCGCTGGCCGCCGTGTGGCTGCTGGCCGCCTTCGCCGGCGGCACCTCGGTGGTGGAGGACCGCGCCGCCAGCATCGTCTTCGCCGGCTTCGCCGCCCGCCTCGTGGTCGTCCTGGGGATCGTGCTGTTTACCGCGCTGCACGTCCGGCGCCTGAACGAGTCGCGGGAACTCTACCTCATCCTGTCCAAGCCGGTCTCGCGCGCCGCCTTCGTCGCCGCCTACGGCGCCGGGCTGGCGCTGCTTGGCGTCCTCCTGGCAATCGCGGCGGGGGCGGCGGTGGCGGTGGCCGGCTGGATCCCGCCCGCGCCGGCCGGCCTGGCGGCCTGGACCGCCAGCCTCGCGGTGGAGACGGCGGTCATGGCGGCCTTCGCGCTGTTCGTCACCCTGGGCGGCACGTCGCCGCTGGGCGGCATGCTGGCCGCGCTGGGCTTCTATGCCCTGGCGCGCATGCTGGGCGTGCTGCTCGCCATCGTCCGCTCCGAACTGCGCGGAGCGGGCGGCTTCAATGCCTGGGTGGACGGGAGCATCGAGGTGCTGGGCCTGGTGCTGCCGCGCCTGGACCTCTTCGCCGACAGCCGCTGGCTGGTGCACGGCATCGAGGCGCCGGAGACACTCGCGCTGCTCGTCCTGCAGGGGGCGGCCTACGCGGGATTGCTGGCCGCCGCCGCCGTCTTCGACGTCACGCGGCGGCGGTTCTAGCGATGCGCGGGCGCTTTCCCCTCCGTCCCCTGCTGGTGCTGCTGGCGTTGCTGGGCGCCACGGCGGTGGTGGGCGCGCGCCTGGATGCCCGCCCGCCGGACGCGCCGGCGGTGCCGCCGGTGCCCACGCCGACGGCGCTGCGCGCCCAGGCCCTGGGCGACGGCCAGTTCGCCTTCCGCGTCCGCGGCCTGCAGCTTCAGCACCTGGGCAACCTGGGCGGCCGCATCGTGCCCTACAAGGACATGGACTACGCCCGGCTGGCGCGCTGGTTCCGCACCCTGGACCGGCTGGACGACCGGGCCATCGTGGTGCCGGTGACGGCGGCCTTCCTGTACGGCAACACGCAGCGCACGGCGGACGTGCGCCACCTGGTGGCCTATCTGGCCGACCGGGCGCGGGCGCGGCCGGCGGCGGGCTGGCGCTGGATGGCGCACGCGGTCTACCTCGCCCGTTATCGCCTGAAGGACCCGGACCTCGCCCTGCGGCTGGCCGGCGAACTGGGGCGGTTCGAGGGCGAGGACATCCCGCCCTGGGCGCGCCAGCTCGAAATCTTCGTGTTGCGCGACATCGGCCGCAAGGACGCCGCCAGGGCCCTGGTGCTGGGCATGCTGGAGGACGGCGCGGCGCTGCCCCCGGCGGAGCGCCGCTGGCTGCGGTTCTACCTGGAGCGGGAGCTGCGATGAAGACGGCGCGCGGGGGCCACGGGGCGCGATGGAGCTGACGACGCTGGACGCCGGCATGCGCGTGGCCGGGGCCATGCATGTGGCCCTGCTGGGCTGCTATGCGGCGGCGATGCTCCGGCCTGTCCGCTTCGCGCTCGTCCCGGTCTTCTACTGCGCGAGCCTGGTGGCGGCGCTGCTGCGGCCCCTGGCGGACGCCGGCGCGGTGGACGGCGTCGAGACCGCGATCTGGAGCCTGAGCAGCGCCTTGCCGGCGGCGACCTACCTGCTGGTCGTGCAGCTTGCCGACCGCGTCCTGCCCGCGCGGCGGCACGCCTATGTCCTGGCCATCCCCGCGCTCGCCATCCCGCTGATCCATCTGGGCAGCTTCCTGGGCGAGGCCGCCGCCATCTGCGTGGCGGCGGCCGACGGCCCCTGCCTGGCGATCGCACCCGGCGTGATGGTCTATGAGGTGGTGACCGGCGCGGCCGTCCTGCTGCTGCTCATGTGGAGCCGGGGCGCGCGCATCGCGGCGATGCGCCAAGCCAGCGACAGCCGCGTCCGCGCCTTCCTGATCCTGGCGATCGTGGCGCTGCAGGGGCTCATGCTGGCGCTGAGCCTGGCGGCGCTGAGCGGCCTGGTCACGGCGCCGCGCGCGGGGCTGGCCGCGGCGGTGCTGCAGGTGACGATGATCTATCTGCTGGGCTCGGCGCTGTTCCGCCTGCCGCCGGAGCAGGCGACGGCGAGGACGCCGGCGGCCGCGGCGCGCCAGGCCGCCGGCGCCGTCGACCGGGCGGCGAGGGCGCTGGACCACGCGGAGGCGGCGCTGCTGGCGCGCATCCAGGAGCTGATGACCCTGGACAAGCTGTACCAGGAGCCGGGCTTCAGCCGCCGCCAGCTTGCCGAGGAGCTGGGCGTGCCGGAGCACCGGGTGACCCGCGCCATCAACGACGGCCTCGGTCAGAGCTTCACCGAGATGGTCAACGCCCACCGCGTCGCCGAGGCCGCCAACCTGCTGGCCCAGGACGACCTCAGCGTGACGGAGATCGCCTTCGCGGTCGGCTTCAACAGCCTCGCCACCTTCAACCGGGTGTTCAAGCAGAAGACCGGCATGAACCCGAGCGCCTATCGCCGGCGGGAAACGGGGACAGCGGAGGCCCCGGCCACGGTGTCGTGACAGTCGTGCGCGGAGGAGGCCATCGTATGTGACGCGCAGGGCACGCTTCAGCGTGCCGTGTGCCCCACGCAGCCGTGCTCGCCACGCAGATGGCAGGCTGAAGCCTGCCCCACCGCCGAACGTGAAAGTGGCAAAGGGGCCCGTGCGGCTACGAGGTGAGGGGCCCGCAGGCCCCTCCCTTCGCCCCGCACCCAAGCTCTTTTCCGCGCCTACAGCCGGAAGTTGGCCACGCACTCGACGGCGTCGGTGGTGTCATAGTCGCCGCCGGTCACGCATTGCCCGGCGCCGGAGCCGTCGTCCTCCTGCGCCAGCACGTTGCCCTCCTGCGGATCGCCGTCGTCCTGCTTCAGGTCGATGCTGCGCAGGTCGGTCGGCGAAAGGACAGGACCGTTGTTGTCGGTGGTCCCGGCGTCGCCGCCGAGCTGGATCCAATGATCGGCCGAGGCATTCCCGCCGCCGTCCGGGTCCTCCCACAGGATGGTGTAGAGGCCGCCGATCGACGCGGTCTTGCCGTTGGTCGCGTCCAGGTCGCTCTCGTCCAGGTCCGGGTCGATTCCGTCCAGCAGGCCGGCAACACTGAGATGCAGCCAGAACAGGGCCGGTTCCTCGTCGGCCGTGCCGGCGCCCATGCGCACGTTCACGCTGTCGATCCGACCGTTGCCGTCGCCGTTGTCGCCGCCGCCCAGGCCCGGCAGGCGGGCCGAGTCCACAAAGTCGCCGGGGAAGGCCACGAACTTGTCCTGGAAGGTGTTGGTGGCGACCCGGATCTCGTTCAGGTCGGTCTGAATCTGGTTGGTGCGGGCGCTCTGGATCAGGTCCTGGCCCTTCAGGATGCCGCCGACGATCAGGCCGATGATCAGCAGCACGATCGCCAGCTCGACGAGCGAGAAGCCGCCCTGGCGCTTGCGTTGGTCCGTCATGGTTCCCCTATGCCTTCTGCCTGGTGGCCGCCATGTCTGCGTCGCCGGCGCCGCCGGCCAATTCGGGCGCGACGCCGGAAATCCGTGCATGTCCGTATCGAAATCTGTAACACGACGCGCGGCGAAACTTCTCATTTCGCAAAACCTCTTCCTCAGATTGAGAAACAAGCATCGCAATACATCTAATTTGATTTAAATTAGTGGATTGTGCTCCGGCCCGCGTCACCGCCCCCGCGCGTGCATTCAGTCGTCGCGACCCGGCACGCCGCCGCCCCGGCCCGGATTGTCCTCGTCAAAGCCGTCGTCGTCGTTGCCGTGACCCCGGTCGCCGTCGTCCGGGCCCTCGCCCTCGTCGCCGCCGCCCCCACCCACATCCGGTTCCTCGTCGGGGTCGCCGACGCCTTCGCAGAAGGCCATGGTGCCGATCGCCTTGCCGTCCAGGTCGTCGTCGCTGACCGAACCGCTGCTCCCCAGCGCGAGGTGAAAGTTCAGGCCGCCCTTGGCCTGCATGCGCAGCGGGCTGATGGCGGAATCCCAGCGCACCAGCTCGGGCCCGTCGCCGCCGACCTCCTCCACTATGAGGTCGATCACGGCGCCGTTGCCCTCTTCCTCGTCGACGCCGCCATTCTCGTCGAAATCCACCTTGTAGACGAAGTCGTCCATGGCGACGTCGCAGGGACCGGGCTCGCCCTCCGCCAGCACGTGCACCTGCTGGAGGAAGCCGTCGGGCAGCTCCCAGAACCCGGCCTCTTCCGCGAGGTCGCGCACCGTCATGGCGCGCAGCACGTCGTCGAAGGCCGCGGCGTCGACACCGCCGGTGAAGGCCACGCGGTTGAAGGTGGCGAAGTCGGTGTCGCCGCTGCCGTCGACGTTGACCAGCTCCGCCGCCGAGGCCGGTGCCGGCGTGGCGCCGCCGCCGGCGGTGCGCGCGCCCAGGCCGTTCTCGCCGTGGCTCACCAGGACGAAGGCCGCGCCCATCCCGGCCACGCGCGGCTCGGCGTCGTCTTCCAGATCCGCCATTGCGGGGTCCGTGTCGAGTGCGTCGATGTCCCGCGTCCGCTCGATCAGCCGTAGGCCGATCTGACCCATCACCTGCTCCCGCAGCGCCGTCATGAAAGCGTCCTGCGTGGCCTCGGAGAGGTCGTCCAGGGTCTGGTCGGGGTCGGCCGGATCGAACGCCGGGTCCGCCGTGAGGATGGCGTCCAGCGCCACCGGGTCCGGCAGGTTGTGCACGCAGTCCGGATCGGCCGCGGCGATCTCCTCCAGGCAGGTGAGGAAGTCCATGCCCCCTGGCTGCACGAGGCTCTGGTCGGTCACTGGCGCGACGTTGCCGCCGGCGACGACGTAGCCGATCCGCTGGCCCCAGGCGTCCACCGCGTATTCCGGCCCGAGGCCGAGGCTGGTCCAGGGCACGACGGCGTCCGGGATGTCCAGGGAGCCGCAGTCGGTCTGATCGGCGCCCTGGCGCGGCACGCTTTCCCGCCCGTCTTTGTCGTCCACCGGCGCGGCGCCGTCGGCCGGGCACGGCAGGCGGGCGTGGCGCTCGACGAAGCGGACCAATGCGCGCTCGATGCCGCGCAGCTTGTCCGTGGTGTTCAGGCGGGCGTCGTGGTCGTGCGCCACCTGGCGCAGCGTGGTCTCGCCGACCACCGCGGCGGCGCCCACCATGACCAGGGCCGCCGCGACGACCAGCAGGCCAAGACCGCCCTGGCGCGACCGCCTCGCCTGCTCGTTCCGGGCACGCCCGCTTGTCATCACTCGACCCCGACTGCCAGGAACCCGGCGCGCGATATTCCCGCTGGTCGCGCACGCCTTCGACGCGAACCTGTTTAACAAGGGATTCTTGACAATTCCTTGCTTTCCTGTCGGGGCCTGCGGCACGCTCTCGCCGCCACCGACCAGGGACCGGAGACACGCGCCATGCCCGGAACGCGCCGCCAGCCCGTCGGCCCGAGAGGCTGGGCAGGATGCGGGGTGCTGCTTGCCGCCGTGCTGCTGGCCGGCCCGGCACCAGGCCAAGGGCTGGTCTGGGACGTGGCCGGCCGCTGCTGGCGACCCGCCGACGGCGAGCGCTGCGCGCCGAGCTGGAATTCCGCCGCGCGCGCCTACCAAGGCCGATCTAGCGGCCCCTCCAGATCAGGCGGCCCCGCGATTTCGCGCGCCGCCGCACCCGCCGGGAAATCGCGGGCCGTGGTGCGGACCGACGCTTCCCAGCCGGAAGGCGCCGCCCGCGACCACAAGCTGGTGAAGATACTGCGCGACGTTCAGGACATGGCGAAGGGCGGGTCGGGCGACCTGGAGGCCGCGGAGGTCGAGGCGCTGGTGGAGAGCCTGCGCGAGAGCGGCGCGCCGGTGGACCTGCTGTCCGGGGTCGAGGGGGGCGACCCGTGAGCCGCCGCCCCACGGCGCGGACGCCGGAGTAAGGCGCGTGCCGGGCGCGCCGGAGCTTCTGCATGCGCTCGTGGCGGGCGTGGTCGGCGCCTGCCTGGGCAGCTTCGCCAGCCTGCTGGCCCATCGCCTGCCGCGCGGCCAGCCGGTCGGCGCCGCGCGCTCGCGCTGCCCCCGCTGCGGGGCGACCCTGGCCGCGCGGGACCTGGTCCCCCTGGTCTCGTGGCTGCTGTCCGGCGGACGCTGCCGGCACTGCGGCGGCCGGATTTCCGGGCGCTATCCCGCGATCGAGGCGGCGACGGCCGCGCTGGTGCTGGCGGCCTGGGCGGTGTTCGGCACGAGCTGGGCGACGGTGTGCCTGGCGGGCCTGGCGACCGCGCTGGTGGTCGCGGTGGTGGTGGACCTGGAGTGGCTGATCCTGCCGGACGAGACGATGATCGCCGCCGCCGTGCTGGGCGTGGCCTGGCGCGGGGTGACCGACCAGGCCTGGGTGCGGGCCGGCGCGGCCGCCGTCGGGCTGGCCGCCGTGGCGCTGCTGCTGCGTGCGCTGTTCACCTGGCTGAAGGGGCGGGAGGCCCTGGGCCTGGGCGACGTGAAGCTGATGGCGGTGGCCGGGCTCTGGCTGCCGGTCCTGGCGCTGCCGTGGTTCTTCATCGCCGCCGGCGGCCTGGGGCTGGTCACCGCCGCGCTCTGGCGCACGGCGAGCGGCAGCGCGGTCTTCCCCTTCGGACCGGGCCTCGCCGCCGGACTCTACGTCACGCTGCTGGCGGGCGGGCTGGGGCTGCTGCCTTGAGTCCGCGCGGGGCGATGCCGCCCCCATTAAGCCTCCGGAAACCCGGCCGGATCGAAACTCGCGCGGGAAGGGCGCAGCGCGGCGCGCACGCTTCGGTTGGACGGATGATGGCGGATTCGATCACCCCACAAGAGGCCACACCCCAAGAGGCCAGGCGAGACCATGCCCGTGCCGGCTTCAGCCTGCTGGAGCTGGCGGTGGCGCTGGCGGTGATCGGCGTGGTGACCGCCGGGGCGCTGGAGGTGCTGACGGCCTTCTCCGCGAACCAGAGCCGCAAGATCACGCGCGAGCGCATCGCCGCGGTCCAGCAGGCGCTGGTCCTGCATGCCGCGCGCGAGGGCTTTCTGCCGTGCCCCGGCGACGCCACGCAGCCCGACGACGGCGCCGCCCGGTTCCAGGGCGGCGACCCCGACGACCAGACCGACTGCGCCGCCGGCCGCGACATCGTGGCGGTGCCGTGGGAGGACCTCGGAATCGCGCGGGAGAGCACCTTCGACGGCTGGGGCCGGCGCCTGACCTACGCGGTCGATGACGGGCCGGACGGGGTCACGCGGCCGGGCGGGCTGGACATGCTGACCTGTAGCTGCCCCGGACCCGACTGCGCCCGCGCCGACCCGCCGGACGGCGACGGCGGCGGTACCCTGGCCGACTGCACCAGCGCCGATCTCGACGACCACGTGCGAGAGTTCCTGCGCGGCAAGGGCCTGACCGTGCTGACCGACGCGACCGACGCCAACTCGGCGTTCCACGATCCGGCGCAGGGCACCGGCGCCGCCTTCGTCGTGATCAGCCACGGCGCCAACGCGCTCGGCGCCTACGGCCAGAGCAGCTATGTCGGCGACGTGCCGGGCAGCCGCAACGACGAGGACGAGAACGACACCATCGCCGACGACACCTTCGTGAAGACGCGGCAGGACGAGTCCGGCACGTCCTCCCACTTCGACGACCTCGTGACCGCCATGCGCATCGACGAACTGGCCAGGGCCGCGCGGCTTTACCTGCCGGAGTGACCCCCGCTCACGGCCGCAGTTCGGCGGCGGCGGTGACGGAGTCGATCGAGCGCGCCAGCACGAAGTCGTCGAAGGTCGCGTCCGGCGGCGTCAGCCCGAGCGCCGTCATGTAGGTGCCGTCGAAGGTGGTGTTGATCGCCTCGTTGCTCCCGCCCGGCGGCAGGGGCATGCGCCCGCCGGCGCCGGTGTAGGCGCCGTTGCCGTTGGGTCCATAGGCGATCAGCACGAAGGCCGCGCCGCCGCACTCCTGCGGGCAGTTGCCCGGCTGCATCACCGGATCGCCCGAGGGGTCCTGGACCGTCAGGCCCTTGTCGCGCAGCCAGTCGTCCAGGTGGTCGGTGTCGTCGTCGGGATCGCAGTCGCGCAGCCCCGCCCCGTCCGGCCCGCTGGCCAGGCAGTCCGGGCCGGGGCAGGCGCAATGCTGCGCGCTCATGCCCCGCGACCCGGGGAAGTCGCCCTGCGTGCGGGTCAGGCCGTCGTTCGCGTTGTAGACGCGATAGGCGATCTGCCGGCCCCAGGGATCGATGGCGGCCTCCTGCGGCAGTCCCAATGCGCGCCAGGGCACGCCGGAGATCGCGTCGCCCGCGGCGCACTGCAGGGGGCCGGCGGGCTGCGGCCGACCGTCGTTGCTGAAGCTGTCGGCGGCATCCTGCGCCGTCACGTCCGAGGGGCAAGGCAGGCGCTCGTGCCGCGCGGCGTAGAGTTCCAGCGCCGCGGCGATGGTGGCAAGCTGCCCCCGCGCGCTCTCGCGGTTGGCGGCGACGACTTGTGGGCGCAGCACCTCCAGGCCGGCGCCCAGAACGATGCCCAGCACGGTCACGACGATCGCGACCTCCATGAGGGAGAGGCCGGCGGCGCGGCGCTCGCGGTGGCTGCTGGCTTCCGGCACGTTCGTCTCCCCGCCTACGATGTCCGTTCCAGCACGGACCCCCCGATGGTCTCCAGGAAGGCGTATTCCAGGTTCGCCTGCCCCGTCGCCGCGCAGAGGCCGGCCGGCGTGCCGACGAAGGCGATCCGTCCCTCGTGGAGAACCGCCACGCGATCGCACAGCGCCGCGACGTCGGCCAGCACGTGGCTGCTGAAGAACACCGTGCCGCCGTCCCGGCGCCAGGCCAACAGCCGCTCCTTCAGGCGCAGCCGGGCCAGAGGGTCGAGGCCGCTCATCGGCTCGTCCAGCACCAGCAGCGGCCGCCCGGACAGGAACATCGCCGCCAGCCCCAGCTTCTGCGCCATGCCCTTGGAATAGGTGGCGACGCGCCGGTCCAGCGCCTCCGGGTCCAGCGCCAGCGCGCGACAGGCCGCCTCGGCGGCGGCGCGGTCCCAGGCGACGCCGTGGGGCGTGGCATGGAAGCGCAGCCACTCCCGCCCCTTCAGCACCGGCGAGGGCATCATCTGCTCCGGCAAAAAGGCCAGGTGGCGGCGGCTGCGCGGCTCGTCGTGCGGCTCGCCGAAGATGCCGATCGAGCCCGCGCGGGCGTCGTTGAGGTCGAGGATGGTCTTCAGCAGCGTGGTCTTGCCGGCGCCGTTCAGCCCGATCAGACCGAAGGTCTCGCCGGCCGCCACCTCGAAACCCACGTCGGACAGCACCTCCCGCCGGCCATACCCGGCCGTCACGCCGTCGAGCCTCAGCGCCGGCGACTCACCCATCGCCCGCGCCCTCCCCGGCGGCCTCGGCAAGCGGGCGCCCCTCGATGACCTCACCAGTGCGCGGATCGAAGCTTTGCCGCGGGCGCAGCGTGAAGGTGAAGCTGGCGTCGCGGTCCGAGGGAGTCCAGTTCAGCGTCACGCCGTCGGGCGTCACGCGGACGACCTCGAAGTCGGCCTGCGTGCGTCCGGGAACGAAACGCTCGCCGTCCAGCCAGAAACTCCATCGCTCCGGCCCGAGATAGAACAGCGCCGCCAGATACACCGGCAGCAACGGCGGGGGCGGTGGCGCGGCATCGGCCTGCGGCGACGCGGCGTCGGCGTCCTCCGGCGGCGTGTCCTCGCCCCGTTCCGCGCCGCCGGATTCCGCCACGTGCAGCGCGTCGCGAATCGCCTGCGCCTCGGTCGTGCCCAGGAACAGCGTGTCCGCCGCGAACGCCGGCGCCAGCGGATCGGTCCGCTCCGTGGGTGAGGTGCCGGCGGTTTCGTCCGCCTCGCTGGCCGCCATGCCCGGCCAGGGCTCCAGCGGCTCCAGGCTCACCCAGTCGATGTCCACCGTGGCCGAGATGACGCTCGGCCGCTCCCCGCGGCGGACACGGCTGACGACGGCGTCGATGTCGCCCTGGGTGCGCCGGATGCGCATGCCCCGGACCACGGCATAGCCGTCAAGCTGGCGGGCGAAGGCGTTCAGGAACAGGAAGAGGTCCTCGTCGAACAGCGCTTGCAGCCGCAGCCGCATCGGCAGCGCCACGAAGTTGGCGGCGAACTCGTCCCCCGGCTCGCCGATGGGAACGCGCCGCGCCGGCTCGAAGCTGTACGTCGCGTCGTTGAGCTGGTGCTTCGTGGCCAGCTCCTCGACCAGCACGCTGGCCGCCAGCTCGTCCGGCGTGCCGAGAAATCCCTTGTCGCGCGCCGCCTCGAAGATCGGCAGTTTCTCGACGACGAACGTTCGGCTGCTTTCGAGCCGGTCGATCTGCCGGCGCAGCTCGCGCACCGCCCGCAGCTCCCGGTTTACCTGGCGCGTCAGCCGCGCGTCCTCGCCGCCGAAATGGATGCTGGCCGACGCGATGCCGACAACCGCCAGGGCCAGCACCACCACCGGCGCGATCAGCCGGCGCAGTAGATCGGGCATCAGCTCGGCGCGGCTCATGGCGCCTCCGTGACCAGCATGACGCCCTCGATCGTGCGCGGCCCGTCGCCGTCGCGGGTTCCCTGGCGCTCGTCGAAGGGCGACTTGGCCAGCTCCACCCGATGGTCCGGCAGCCGGGCCTGCAGCGCGCGACGCAGCCGGTCGTACCGGATCAGCACCGTCGGCCGATCGTCCGGCGGATCGAGCAGGCGGACGGCGGCGTGCAGGCGCGGACGGGCGGCCCCGTTCGCCGCCGGAGTCGCGGCGCCGTTCGACGGCCGGGCGCGCCTGTGCGCCGAATATCCCTGGCGGGCCAGGCCCTTCGGCAGCGTCGACCTGGCGAGCCGCAGCAGGTTGGTGCGGTCCGAACCCGGCTCCAGGTCGAGCTGCGTGACGATCATGTCGTCCGGCAGGGCGGCCTTGAGCCCGCTCAGCATCAGGTCGTAGCGGGGCGTCGCCGCCGCCAGCGCCTCCCGCGCATCCACGACGACGGCAAAGCGGTCGAGATCCGCACCGGCATCCGGCAGCTCGCCCTTGAGTTTCGCCAGCCGCGTTTCAAGTCGCTCGTGCACCGCCTTCTGCGTGCGCAGCCGCTCTTCCTTCGCCCGCATGTCGAAGTACCAGTTGCCGGCATAGAGCCCGCCCAGCAGCAGCGTCGCGCCGGCCGCCGCCATGGCCGCGCGCGGCGCCAGGGTCAGCACCTGTGCCCGGCGAAGCTGCGGGGTGTGCAGGCGTAGGCGCACCCGGCCCCGTTCGGCGAACCAGGCGGCGATCAGCAGATCGGCGAAGGGGGTCTCCGCGATGTCCGCCTCGTCGATGGACAGTCCCAGCTCCCGGGTCGCCTCCGCCGGGGTCATCGTGCGCGCCTCGGGGATGCGCATGCGCCGGGGCTGGATGCCCTCGCAGACCTCGGGGCTGTCGACGATGGTGAGCTGAAGGCGGTCGGCGTCGGAGAACGACAGTCGGCGCAGATAGCTCAGGGTCGAGCGGAACTCCGCCTCGATGTTCTCCACGATCTCCTCGACCGGCGAGTCCGGCTCCAGGTTCGGCGTCAGCCGCGTGAAGACGAGCTGGCCATTGTGCAGGATGATCTGGCGGAAGCCGCCGGCGCGCTGGCGGGTGATCAGGATCTGCCAGGCCGGGGCGCCCGCGGGCTTGTCCGCGTCGCCCGCCGCCAGGCGGCGGACCAGCTCGGTGCCCTCCACCGGCAGAAGGGCCACCGCCGACAGCGGGTTGCCGGCGCCCCAGACGATGTCCATCCAGGCGTTCATCTCCTCGCTCTCGGGCACGCCGATCAGCACGTAGCGCTGCGCCTGGCCGCCGCCCTCGCCCTGCCGCGCCGACTCGCCGGCGGTGCGCCGGTCCAGCGGCAGATAGCTGGTGAGGTAGCCGTCGCCGTAAGTCTGGGCCAGCTTGCGCTTCAGCATCTTGCGGCGGTCGAACCAATTCAGCTTCGGCAGGCTGGTCTCGCGGTAGTGCTGCTCCAGCACGTCGATCAGCAGGGTGACCGGCGCCTTGCGGTCCTGGGCCAGCAGCTCCCGCACCGCCGCCGCGCCGTCGGGATCGGGCATCGGCGCGTAGCAGTGATCGGCCACGCGGCGCCCGTTCAGCCGCACGAACACGGCGCCCTCGCTGCCGATGATGCCGACGACGCGCCGGCCGGACAGGCCCAGCAGCGATCGCGGCGACCAGGACCGCGGGCGGGACGGCGGGGAATCGGCGGTCATCGGCGGCCCCTAGATCGGCAGGTTGGAGAAGCTGTCGTACATCGGCCCCATCACCGCCAGCACGATCCACACCAGCAGCGCGCCGACGATCAGGGTCAGCGTCGGCTGCACCGCGCCCACCATGCGGTCGACCGAGTCCGTGACCTCGCGGTCGTAGAAGTAGCTGACGCTCTCCAGCGAGCGGTCGAGGTTGCCCGATTCCTCGCCGACGCGGACCATGCGGATCACCAGATCGGGAAACTCGTCCGTGCTGCGCAGGGCGTTGGTGAGCGTGCTGCCCTGCTCCACCCGCTCGCGCGCGACCTGCAACGAGGCCGACAGCGACCG
>CAZLNO010000006.1:64126-70361 GCA_964561005.1 uncultured Rhodovibrionaceae bacterium
ATAGGCGTAGCCCTGCCCGTTCGGCGCCGTCACCACGCCGCGCGCCGTCTCCATGCACTCCAGGATGCCGATTCCCGACTTGTACATCACGGTGAAGAAGTGGGCGAAGCGCGACAGCGCGATCTTGCGCAGGGTCATGCCGATCACCGGCAGGCGGAACAGCAGATGGTCCAGGCGGCGCGCCATGCGCTCGCTGCGGGTATAGATCAGGCGGACCAGGAACGCGACGATCAGCGGCAGCGCGAGCAACAGCCACCAGTTCGCCTGCACGAAGTCGGAGGTCGCCATCAGGGCGATCGTCATGAACGGCAGTTCCATCTGCAGGCTGGTGAGGAACTCGCTGAGCTGCGGCACCAGGAACAGCATCATCGCCATCGCCAGGCCGATGGTCGTGACCAGAACGAAAAGCGGATAGCGCGCGGCGGCGCGGATCTTCTGGTTCATCTCGTCGGTCCACTTCAGGTGGCCGATCAGATGGTGAAAGGCGTCCTCCAGGTTGCCGCTGCGCTCGCCGGCGTTTATGACGCCGACGAAGATGGTGTTGAAGGCCTGGGGATGTTCGGCCAGCGCCAGGGAAAGCATCTGCCCGTTGCCGACGTCGTTGGCCACGCTGCTCAGCACGTCGCGCAGCTTCGGCGAGGTGGTGGCGTCGCGCACGTCGCTCAGCGCGTCGAGCACGGGCACGCCGGCGCGGATCAGCTCCTCCATGTCGATGCACATCTCGATCAGGTCGCGCGTGCGCACGCCGGGCGAGAGCAGCATCTCCAGGCGGCTGTTCGCCTGCTCCCGCGCGTCGATCAGCTCCAGGCCCAGCTCGGCCAGCCGCTCGCCCAGGTCCTGCTCGTTGGCGGCGGAGAGCTTGCCGCTCGACTTGCGGCCCTTTTCGTTGATGGCGCGGTAGCGGAAGAGCGGCATGCGGCTACAGCCTGTCGATAATGTTCACGGTCTTCTTCAGTTCCTCCACGCTGGTCTCGCCGGCCAGCACCTTGGCCGCGCCGCTGTCGGCCAGGGAGGTGAAGCCGTTCGACCGAGCGGCCTCGCGGATGGTGCGCCGCGTCGCGCCCTCGGCGATCAGCTCGTCCAGCTCCTCGGAGAAGGGCAGAACCTCGACGACCGCGGTGCGGCCCTGGTAGCCGGTGTTGCGGCAGGCCTCGCAGCCGACCGGGTCGTGGATCGTCGGCAACTCTTCGGACTCGATCCCCAGGATCTGCGCCTCCGCCGGCGTGGCCTGGCGCGGCCGGCGGCACTTGCGGCAAAGCAGGCGCAAGAGCCGCTGCGCCAGCACGCCGATGATGTTGCCGGCCAGCATGTTGGGCGACAGCCCCAGGTCGAGCAGCCGGGTCACCGCGCCGAGGGCGTCGTTGGTGTGCAGCGTGGTGAACACCTTGTGCCCGGTCATCGCCGCGCGCAGCGCCATGCTCGCGGTCTCCTCGTCGCGCACCTCGCCGACGAAGACGATGTCGGGGTCCTGGCGCAGGATGGAGCGGATGCCCTCGGCGAAGGTCATCTGGTCGCGGACGTCGGCCTGGCGGATGACGGGAAGCTGGTACTCGACCGGCTCCTCCAGCGTCATGATGTTGACGTCGATGGAGTTCAGGTAGTTCAGCATCGAGTACAGCGTGGTCGTCTTCCCGGAGCCCGTCGGCCCGGTCACCACGATGATGCCCTCCGGCCGGGTCAGGATCTTCTTGATCAGCGCGACGGTGCCGGCGTCGTAGCCCAGGCTGTCCAGCGGCAGCAGCGACTTCGCCTTGTCCAGCACGCGCAGCACGATGTTCTCGCCATGCACCGTGGGGTGCGCGGCGACGCGGAAGTCGACCTCGCGCGCGGCCACATGAAAGCTGAAGCGGCCATCCTGGGGATGGCGCGACTCGGCAATGTTCATGCCCGCCATGATCTTCAGCCGCACCACCAGCGACGGCCAGTACTTCTTGTGAAAGGCCTTGCCCTGGGACATCACGCCGTCGATGCGGTAGCGCAGGCGGACGAAGAGGTCCTCCGGCTCGAAGTGGATGTCCGAGGCGCCGCTCTTCACCGCGTCCAGGATGATGGCGTTGGCCAGGCGCACCGTGGGATTGACGAAGCCCTCGTCGCCGGTCTGCACGGCGGAGGGCTCCTGGTTGCTGCTCTCGATCTCCTGCAGCAGGCTGTCGATCGACATGTCGTAGCCATAGTAGGCGTCGATCGCCTCCATGATCTCCGAGCGGGCGGCGACCATGGGGAGGATTTCCTTGCTGCGGGAGAAGTAGCGGCGCACCTGGTCGATCGCGACGACGTCGTAGACGTCGGCCATCGCCACCTGCACGTGCTCGTCGTCCACCGCCACGGGCAGCACGGCGAACTTCCGCGCCACCTGCTTGGGAAGCTGCTTCACCACCTCGGTGTCGAGGACGGTGTGCGTCAGGTCGAAGCGTTGGAAGCCCGAGCTCTCCGCCAGCACGGCGGCCAGGGTCTGCTCGGTGATGAAGCCGAGGGAAACCAGCGCCTCGCCCAGCATCTTGTTGCTGCGCTTCTGCTCGCGCAGCGCCACCTCGAGCTGGTCCGGGGCGATCAGGCCCTCGCGGATCAGCTTCTCGCCCAGCTTGAGCTTGCGCTGCTCGGTATTGGGAGCGCCGTCGGATGCCGCTTCGCCCTCGCCGCGCTCTCCGGCCGACGGCGCAACGTCGTGGGCGCCGGGCCGCGGCGCGTCGTCCGGGGTCGCCGAACGCCGCGCGGCGGGCTTTGCCGACGCCCCGCCGGCGGCGTCGCGACACTCCGCCGGGGGCGCCGGCTTGGCCGCGCCCTCGCGCCGCGCCGGCGCGGGGGCCGCGCGCTGCCGGGCCGCGGCGGCGGCCTTGCGCACATCCTTCATCGATGCGGGTCCCGCCGCCCCGCCGTCGCGGCGGGCCGGCGCGGCGGCGCCCGCCTGCGGCCGTGCGGTGGATACGCCGGTCTTCTGCGTCCCCCGTGCCGCCGGGTCGCGGCGCGGAGTCTCCACGGTCGACGGCCCGGACGCCTTCGGCGGCGCGGCGGCCTTGCCGTCGGCGCCGCGCGCCCGCGACTGCTGCAAGCTCTGCCCCTCGCGCCCCGGTGCCTGGGTGCGCGACGGCTGTTCCGTCGCCCTGCCGCCGCCAGCACCCGACACCTCGCGCTCCCGCCGGCGCCGGTCCTCGCGATCCCTGTAGTCCATGCGGTCGCCCGTTCGCGGTTGGTCACCGACAGCAGTCGGCCAATCGTCCCCACAGTCCCGAAGCTCTTAGTAGAAAATAGTTAAAAACCGTTTGCGGCGCCGCGGCGGCTGCCGCGGACACAACACTTAGTTGACGCGATTCTCTGAAAAGAAACCGTTAAGATAGCGCGGAAGCGGCGCCCGCCCTCAGGCTTGGCCGCTCCCGGCAAGCCAGCGCGGCAGGAAGTCGCTCAGCCATCCCGCCAGTGGCGCGTCATGTGCCTCGGCGTCGCGGAAGTGCTGTTCGCGCGGCCGGGCGCCGGGGCGCTCCAGCATGTGGCCGGCCTCTTCCATCCAGGTGGTGAAGATCGGCACCGTCGTCTCCGGATGGAACTGCAGGCCGTAGGCGCGGCGGCCGAGGCGGAAGGCCTGGTTGGGAAAGGACTCGCCGCGGGCCAGCAATTCGCCGCCCGCCGGCACCTCGAAGCCCTCGGTGTGCCAGTGGTAGACCTGCATGGGGCCGGGCAGGAAGTCGCGCCCCGCCGCGGTCGGCGCAACGGGGTAGTAGCCGATCTCGCACAGCCCCTCGGGGTGCGGTGCCACGCGGGCGTCGTGGGCGCGGGCCAGGAGCTGTCCGCCCAGGCACAGTCCGAGGAACGGCCGGTCGCGCCGCGTCCAGTCCCGGATGAACTCGATCTCGTCCTGGAGGTAGGGCTTTTCGTCGGCCTCGTTGACGCTCTGCGGCCCGCCATAGACGACGACGGCGGCGTAATCCGCGCGCGGCGAGGGCAGCGGGTCGCCGTCGGCGACGAAGCGCTCGTCCAGTTCGTAGCCGTGGCGCACCAGCCACCGCGCCACGCGGTCCGCCCGCCGCTGGGCCATCTGGCGGATCAGCAGGACGGTGTCGCTCATGATGCGCTCGCCTCCGTCTCGGGGTCCGTGGCGTGAGCGGCGCGGAACGCCGCCATGTGCCAGCGCGCCTGCGCCGGCCGGTAGCGGTAGGCCGCGCCCGCCGGACAGGCGCGCCGCGCCCGGCAGCCCAGGTCCAGGCAGTCCGCCCCCGCCGGCGTGGCCAGGAAGCCCGCGCAGGCGGTCACGTCATAGCCGTCCGGCCGGAAGGCCCCGACCGGACAGGTGGTGAGGCAGGGCCGCTGCGTACAGGTCTCGCAGGGCACCGGCCGCGTGTCCGGCGGCGGCAGGTCCAGCCGGCCGGCGAACAGCAGGGCGGCGCGATAGGCGTGCCAGAGCCCGTAGTCGGGATGGATCAGGATGCCGAGCGGCGACGGCGCCACCGGCTCGGCCCGCTGGGCCCAGCGCTGGAACGGGCGGTAGGGCGGGCCGTCGAAGGGAAACACCGGCACCGCGCCGAACGTCGCGGCCAGCTCGCCCACCACCTCGGCCGTCCAGCGGTCGAGCGCGTCCGGGCCGCCCGCCGCGCAAACCCGACTGCGGGCGAAGGCCTCCCACATGGCCGGACCCGCGTTGCCCAGCAGCACCACGGTCCGCGCCGACGCATCATCCGACAGTGGCGGCACATCGTCGTCCGGACGCGGGTGAAAGCCGCCGCGAAGGATCAGCCCACAGGGAGCCACCGCGGCGGCGATGTCGTCCAGACGGATGGTCACGAGGTTTCGAGCGCGGCGAAGAGCTGGTCGCTGTTGCCCTGTTCGAGCTGCGGCAGGCCGTCGGCGATGGCGTAGTAGTCGCCCTTGTTCGCCACGAAGATATGCCCGGCCAGCGTCAGGCCCGTCGGCTCGTCCAGGGTGCCGGCCATGATGCTCATGGTCTTGCGGTGCGACGGCTGCCAGAGCACGCTGGCGCCGCACTCGCCGCAGAATCCCCGCCGCGCGTCGTCCGAGGAAGTGTACCACTTCAGGCCGCGATCGGCCTCCAGGGTCACGTCCTCGCTGCGCGCCCGGGTCGCGGCGACAAAATGGCCGCTGGTCCGCCGGCATTGCTCGCAATGGCAGGCCACGACGGGCCGCAACGGGCCGGTCACGCGATAGCGCACGGCGCCGCAGAGGCAGCCGCCGGTATGAACGGAGTCGCTCACTTCCGCCTCCTTCTTCGCTGGGTGGATGGGCCGCGACAGCATGCCGCAGGGGCGCGGTCCACGCCACAGCCGGCCCATGAGATCGCTGTCGGGCAGCCCTGCGCGCATCTCAATCCGACGGCGAACGACCGGGCGGCGACACGCGGGTCATGCAACCGCGGCAAGCGGGTATGCATGGCGCCGCGGACTGCCCGGCCTTCGGCCAACTGCGTGTCGGACAAGCTCATGCTTCGACAAGCTCATGCTTCGACAAGCTCATGCTTCGACAAGCTCAGCATGAGGTAGGCGTGAGGATCAGCAAACACCCTCACCCTGAGCCGGTCCAAGGGTGGGCCTGTCGATCTGTTCGAAGGCCCGCCGCCGTCAGCCGATGGTCCAGGTATGCCCGCCGCGCAGCAGGGCGTTGAGGTCCGGCTGCTCGCCGTCCTTCAGGCCGGCGGCATCGCGCGCGGCCTGGACCTGCTCGTGCACCAGGTTCTCGTAGGCCGGGGCCGGGTTGCAGTAGAGCACGCCCATCGCGACCGGGAGCTCCGGCGGCTCCATCGCGGCCAGCATCTGCGCCAGGCGCAGGTTGGTCTCGTCGTGCACCAGCACCTCGTCCGCGCCGGCGCCGTTCCCGCCAATCTCCACCACCTCCAGCGCGATGGTCTTCGGGTTCAGGCGCAGGCCCTTGTCGCGGTTCTTGCCGAAGATCACCGGCTCGCCGTGCTGGACGTGGACCTGGGCGTCGGCCTGCACCGCCTTGTCGGTGAAGTGGCCGAAGACGCCGTCGTTATAGACGATACAGTTCTGCAGGATCTCGACGAAGGAGGTGCCGACGTGGGCGTGCGCGCGCTTCATCACCTCCGGCAGGTGCTTCTGCTGGGTGTCCACCGAGCGCGCCACGAAGCGCGCGCCCGAGGCCAGCGCGAAGGCGCAGGCGTTGACCGGCGTCTCCAGCGAGCCCGTCGGGGTGGAGGGCGAGCGGGTGCCGCGGTGCGAGGTCGGCGAGTACTGCCCCTTGGTCAGCCCGTAGATCTCGTTGTTGAACAGCA
>CAZLNO010000007.1:0-63741 GCA_964561005.1 uncultured Rhodovibrionaceae bacterium
GAGCGCGCGGGCCAGGGCGACGCGCTGCTGCTGACCGCCGGAGAGCTGGGCCGGCCGGCGCCCGCCATAGCCGCCGAGCTTGACCAGCCCCAGCATCTCCTCCACGCGCCCGGCGATGCGCGGGCGGGTCCAGCCCTGCATCTCCAGGCCGAAGGCGATGTTGCCGGCGACGGTCATGTGCGGGAACAGCGCGTAGTTCTGGAACACGGTGTTGACGGCCCGCCGGAACGGCGGCAGGCCCGCCAGGTCGCGACCGTGCAGCCGGATCGCGCCCTCGCTGGGCTGCTCGAATCCGGCCAGCAGGCGCAGCAGCGTCGTCTTGCCGCAGCCCGAGGGGCCGAGCAGGGTGAAGAACTCGCCTTCGCGAATGTCGAGGTCGACCGAGTCCAGCGCGCGCACCGCCTCGGCGCCCTGGCCGAAGACCTTGGTGATGTCACGCAGTTCGATCGCCGTGGGCTCGGCCATCGGGGCTCCGATTGCTTCATGACGAAACGGCGACGGGTGCGTCGGATGAAGGAGGGTAGGCGGGCAGCGCCCGGCTTGGCAAGGTCGCGCGCTGCCGGTCCAAGAGGGGACCGTCGCCACTCGGGAACGGCCGGCAATGAAAAGGGGGTTGAACCCTGTGGTCCAACCCCCTGATCTTGTTGGCTCCCCGGGCCGGACTCGAACCAGCGACCCAGCGGTTAACAGCCGCTTGCTCTACCAACTGAGCTACCGGGGATCAGGGACGGCGTGTCCCGCCGTCGACGCCCGTGCTTATAACAAACGGATTGCAGGATGCAACCCCCTTGCCCGCCATTCGTCGTCTGCCGGCCCCCTACTTAGGGCACCGCCGCCACCGCCGCCAGGATGCACTGCGCGACATCCAGATAGTCCGAGTTCGGCAGGTGGAAGAACCGCAGGAAGCCCGAGGTCGGCAGGTCGCCGGCCAGCCACGAGTCGAGAAAGATCCGGCTGACCGGGTGAAGATCGTCGGGCAGACAGCGGACGACCCCTGGCGGCATGATCTCCTCCCAGGCGTTGTGGCGCGGATCCCCCGGCCGACCGCGGCGTCTGGCCGCCGCGCGTCAGTTGGCGAGCCGGCGAACGTCGGACCGGCCGGCCCGTTCGCGCGACGCGGCGCCGACCTCGCAAAGGCGGTCCAGCAGATCGATCGCCTTGGCCAGGTACCACTGTCGCCGCGCCGTATCCCGTTCCCTGGCGGAAAGTGTGGCCAGCAGGTGCCCGCATTCCTTGGCCAGAACCTCGCGCCGCCCCTCCCGCCAGGCGTTGGCGATATGCCGCAGATTGTGCGCGGCGCGGGCACCGAGGGCACGCTCGGCGCGTTCGAAGGCGAAGGCCTCGTCGGGCCCCAGCCCGACAAAGGGCAGCACTTCCTCCCGGATCGCCCGATAGAGCAGAGCCGCGCGCGTGCCGTCGTGACCGTCGTTGGTGCCCACGATGCGGGGCGCGAACGGCTTCAGGCGCTGGCGCTCGGCGTCGTCCATGCGATCGTTGACCGGGATCGCGAACTTGCGGATCACGGGCGAGGCGGTCTTCGGCCGGTCGCCAAAGGTCTCGCCCGCCAGCAGCGACACGAAGGACATGATGCACAGCTTGCCAAGCCGCGCGTCGCCAACCCCCGTGATCAACTCGACCCGCTCGTAAAGCCGCTGCCAGCCCAGGTCCGTGGACATGACGCCTTCGCCTCTGTGTCAGCGCAGGCTGAACGATGTTGCCTGTTGCGCAGGCTATCAGCCACGCGCGACTCCGGCAATCGACGGCATCGTCGACACGCCGTTGCACTTTCGTCGCCGGGCGCCGGGCTCGCACCTGGCCGGGGCGAAAACAGCGATCAAAGCCATTAAAATTAATCTTTTGTTAAAGAGTCGGCCGCATTATCCAAATCATCAGTGACACCCAATCGCCTTCGGCTCCGGCATCCGCCGGAGCCATTTTTCTTCTGAAGGCGTGTTTTCGCGGGTGGCGCGAGGGGGGGCGGCAGGCGAATCAGGAGGAACTTGTCGCCGCCGGATAAAGCCGCTCCCGTGAAGAAATGCCGCTGCAACGCCGCTCCACGCCGATCCAGCGGACATAGGCCCAGTTCTCCGGCCTGTGGCCCTTCGCGAACACCGGCCGGAGCTGGCGCAGTTCCCCGAGCGAATACCTCTCGATCGCCGACAGCGTCAGGCAGGCGCAGTAGTTGAAGGGAAAGGCCGAGGCCTTAACGGCCGGCGCGTCGGCGATCAGCGGTCCGCGCATGCACGCCCGCGCGGCCCGCGTGGCCCAGGCGCGCACCTCGCGCGCCGGACGCGAGGTGGAGAGGTCCCGCCAGGTCACCTCGCGCGCCAGGGGGGTGTCGCCCGGCACGACGAAAGGGTCGGGGACGGGGCCTTCGAGTTGCGCCGCCACCCCTGGTTGCGGGGCCGCAGCCATGGCCGGCCGCCCTTCGACCGGCGTGACATAGGGCGCGACCAGGACCGCGGGCAGGAAGCCGGCGGCCATGATGGCGAGGCTCCAGAAAATCCAGCCGAATCGCTCGTACCAGGGCATGTCGAACGCCTCTTTCGCTGACTGGCCTGAACGCGGCGCGGCCGAAGGTCGCCGCGCGCGTCACGCGAACACCTGATTTTATTGCACTTGCCGGCCTCGGTGTCAAATGTTCGGAATATGAATGCAAGTATTAAGCATGGAAAAACCTCGAATTCGAGGCGATATCTTCTTCAATGCTTCGATTCCCGTCGAGCCGGGTGGCCACGCCCACCGCTGCGCGCGAATCCCGCGCCGCCAGCATCCGCAGCTCCGACGGGCCATGGTCATCGCGGGTAATCGCCACCGCCGCCATAAGGCGCCTCCATCAACATCCAGCGGCAAATGTGTCATACACCCCTAAATATGGAAAGCCTCAAAACACAGCCACGAGTCGGAGTTTGATGCCGCTGGTACAACTTGGCTCAGCCCCCGGCCTGTCTCAGCGATCGGGTCCACCTCACGTCAAGGCCGTCCTAATCCAGCAGCGCGAGCGACAGCGCGGGCCAGGCGTTGATGATGAACAGCCCGACAAGGCGGGTGGCGTAGAAAGGCCATACGCCGCGCACCATGTCGTGGATCGCCACGTTGGTGATGCGGCTCATGACGAAGAGGTTGAGCCCGATCGGCGGGGTCAGCGTCGCGACCTCGACCAGCGCCGTCATGATCACCGCGAAGTGGACACCGTCCACGCCCACCGCTGTCGCCAACGGGAAGAGGATCGGCGTCAGCAAGACGATCATCGACACGCCGTCCAGGAACATGCCCACGACGAGCAGCAGCAGGTTGACGGCGAGCAGGAACATCCACGGCGAGACGTCGGCCGCGGTCAGGATCGCCGTCAGCTCCCGCGCCAGTCCCAGCCGGGTCAGCAGTGCCGTCAGCAGGCCCGAGCCGATCAGCACGCCGTAGATCATCACCGTCTGCATGACCGAATCGCGGCCGACCCGCCAGACCGTGCCGGGCGACGCGGTCCGGTAGACGAAGACCACCAGCACGATGGCGTAGATCGCGGCTAGCGCCGAGACCTCCGTCGGCGTGAAGGCGCCGGCGTAGATCGAGCCAATGATCAGCACCGGCATGAACAGGGCGCCCGAGGCGCGCGGAAGGGTCTTGAAAAAGGTGTTCCAATCCGGCGCCGCGACCACGTGGCCATAACCCCGCCGCCGGCTGAGCAGGACGGTGGTGGCGGCCAGCATCACCGCCTCCAGCAGTCCCGGGAGCAAACCGGCGATAAACAGGTCGGTGATCGGCATGCCCGTGATCGAGCCGATCAGGATGAAGGTCAGCGAGGGCGGAATCATCAGTCCGAGCGTGCCGCAGACCGCCACCAGCGACGCCGAGAACTTCGCGTCGTAGCCTTCGCGCGGCAGCAGCCGCACCGCCGCCGGCCCCAGGGCGACCGAGCAGGCGACGCTGGAGCCGTTCACCGCGGCGAAGAACACGCTGGAGGCCGCCAGCGCCAGGGCCATGCTGCCGCGAAACCAGCGCAGCACCGCGCCGACCAGGTTCAGGATCACCAGCGCCAAGTCGCCGCGCGACATCAGATTGCCGGCGAAGATGAAGAAGGGGATCGCGACCAGCGCGTAGCTATCGATCGAATCCCAGGCCATTTGCGCGACCAGAATGGACGGAATCTGCAGGCTGAACATCATCAGGCCGACGGCGACGATGCCCAGCGCGATGGCGATGTGCACCCCGGCGGCGATCAGCGCCAGCAGCGCGGCAAGCGACAGGGCCGTGACCATCGCTCAGTCCTCCGCCCGCGCAGTGGCCCGGCCCGCCAGGTCGGCCTCGGCCGCGACCTCGTCGGTGAAGGGGTCCTCGCCGCGCGTCAGGCGAACGGCCGCGCCCAGGAAATACAGACCCCAAAGCACGCCCCCGGCCGGCAGGATCAGGCGCACGACCCAAAGCGGCAGGTCCAGGTTGGATTCCGTCTTCATGCCGATGCGCTGCATGTGCTGCACCTCGGCGATGGCCGCGTCGGTCAGCACGGCGCTGAAGATCAGGCCGATCGCCACGGTCAGCCAACCGGAGGCCAGGCGCGCCCGCCGCCCCAGGGCGAGCAGCAGCAGGTCCATGCGGATGAAATGCCCCTTGCGGTTGGCGCCGCTGATGGCGAGCAGAACGCTCCAGATGACGCAGAAGCGCACCAGCTCCTCCGCCCACCAATGGCTGACGCTCCAGCCGTAGCGCGAGACCGCCTCGCCGCACATCACCGCCATGGCCACCGCCATCAGCACGGTGGCAACGTTGAGCAGCACACGGTCCTCGATGAGGTGCAGCCAGCGCAGCGGACGCGGCGGACGTCCCCGCGCGGCCCGGTCGTCGGTCTCACCCAGCGGTTCACTCCCCATAAGCGCGATACCTCCCTTGCGGCGCCGTTCGCGCCGGCGCGTTGCTTGTCGCTTTTCTTTCCGACGACGGCAGCCGCCCGAGGCGCCGGCCGCCGGGTCAGTCCGGCGCGCCCGGCGGCATTCGGTCCAGCCAACCCGTCCGAGCCTCGTAGCCCGCGGCCAGACGCAGCAGCGTGCCTTCGCCGAAGGGGCGGCCGATCAACTGGAGTCCGGCCGGCAGCCCGTTTGCGGTGATGCCACAGGGCGTGACCAGGCCGGGCAAGCCCAGGTAGGACAGCGGCCGGGTCTGTCGGGCCAGGCGCGCCAGCGTCGTCCGCATCCGCGCCCCCGCGGCCACGTCCACGGCCGCCGCCTCGGGCACCGGGAGGGCCAACCCCGGCACGAGAAGGGCGTCGCAGGCGGCCAGCGGTCCCGACAGCATGGCGCGCAGGTAAGGCCCGCGGACCTGACGCGCCCGCTGATGCACGGTGGCCGGTGTCATCAGCCCCTGCAAAAGCCGGGCGCGGACCTGGCGGCCATAGGCATGCGGCCGCGTCTGCAACCAGCTCAGGTGGCGCGCGGCGGCCTCCGGCGTCCAGACCATGTCCGCCAGGTGGGCCAGCGGCTCGTGGTCCGGCACGTCCACCGCCACCACGCGCACGCCCAGGGATTCGAAACCGCGCCACGCCTCCTCCACCAGCGCGGCCACCTCGTCCGCGACATCGTCGAAATAATACTGTCGCGGCAGGCCCAGCCGCAGACCCTCGGGGGAGGCGGCCGCCTGCGCGGCGAAGGGCGTGCCGTTGGCGTCGGGGCGCACGACGTCCAGCAGCAGGGCCAGGTCGCGGGCGCCGCGGGCCAGCAGGCCGGGACAGTCCAGGCTGGCCGACAAGCCCATCATGCCCTCGGTGGAGAGATACCCCTGGGTGGGCTTCAATCCGGTCACGCCGCAGCACGCCGCCGGCAGGCGCACGGAGCCGCCGGTGTCCGAGCCCAGCGCGCCGAACGCCAGGCGCGCCGCCACCGCGGCGCCGGAACCGCTGGACGAGCCGCCGGTGATGTGCGCGGTGTCCCAGGGGTTGCAGCAGCGCCCGAAATGGTCGTTGTGCCCGGTCGGTCCCATGGCGAACTCGGCCGTGTGCAGACCGCCCAGGGTGATGGCGCCCGCCGCTTCCAGCCGCTCGATCAGCGCGGCGTTGCGGGCCGGCACGCGATCCTTGCAGAGGCGGGCGCCGCGGGTGGTCACCCGCCCCGCGCGATCGAAGATGTCCTTGTACGCCAGGGGAATACCGTGCAGCGGGCCGGTCGGCCGCCCCTGCCGCCGCGCCGCGTCGGCGGCACGCGCGGCCGCCAGGGCCTCGCTCCGGTCGACGGTGATGAAGGCGTTGAGCGACGGCTGCGCGCGATCGATGCGGTCGAGGCAGGCCTCCGTCAGCGCCTGCGCCGTGACGGCACCGCGGCGCAGCGCCTCGCGGGCCGCGGCCAGCGATCCCGCAGCCAGTGTCGCGGCGGTCACGCTTCGCCCCCGTCGCCGCCCGGAACGCCGGCAGCCCGCCGACAGCGCGCCAGGACCGCCGCGAAGTCCTCCGGGTCGGCGTCGAAGAGAGGATTGTCCGGGGTTGGCGGCGCGCCCGGCGCCGGCAGGCCCGTCAATTCCGCCGGCAGGTCTCGCAGCGCCACCTCCAGCAGCGTTGCCGCCTGATCCAGGTCGATGTCGTCGCAGGCCATGCCCAGGCCGTCGCGCAGATACCAGGCTGCCGCCTGGCGCCGTCGATCAGTCATGGCCGCCTCCCGAAGCGCCGCGCGCCGTCGTTCGCCGGCGCGCGGCGGCCAGCGGCACGGCCGGCCGGCGCTCCAGCGTCATTTCGTAACGATAGCGGCCGGCCGGATGCGTGCTGACCGCCACCTCGATCTGTTGGCCGTCGTCGGCGTAATAGCGCCGGGTAATCCGCAGCACGGGGGAGTCCGCGGGAACCGACAGTCGCGAGGCGACATTGGCGTCGGCGGCCGCGGCCTCCAGCGATTGCCGCACTTCGCCGACATGCACGCCGTAGCGTTCCTCGATCATGGCATAGACCGCCGCTTGCACGGCGCCAATGTCGGCGACGATGGCCTCGTAGGCGGCCGGCAGGTAGATCTCGGTGTAGGCGATCGGCAGGCTTTCGTCCGGCGCCCGGCGCAGCGCGCAGACACGCACCCAGACCTCCCCGTCGGCGCACCGCAACAGCCGGCTGACCTCGCGTTCGGTGACGATCTTGTCGATCGTCAGAATTTCCAGCCGGGTCTCGGCGGCGTACTGGAACAGGTTTTCCAGCGAACTGATCGAGTTGGTGAAACGGCGCGTCGGCGCGTGCGCCGCCAGCACCGAGCCCGAGCCCTGGCGGCGCACGATCACGCCCAGCTCCTGAAGCTGGCGCAGCGCCTCGCGGACGGTGTGCCGGCTGGCGTCGAAGCGGGCGCACAGCTCCTGCTCGGTGGGCAGGCGCTCGCCCAGGGCATAGCGCTTGGCGGCGATCTCGGACAGCAGGGTGTCGAGGATTTCGCGATAGCGCGGACCGGCCGTCGCCGCGTCGGTGTTCGCCGCGTCGTTCATATCACCTCCTGCTCGCGAAAGCGTTCGAAGTCCGCGGCGGTGAAGCCCAGCCGCCGGAGCACCGCCGCCGTGTCCGCGCCCAGCGCCGGCCCCGCCCGCCTCGGCGTCTCCGCGTCGCCCAGGCGGATCGGCGGCGCCAGCATCTGGACCGGCGGACCGCCCTCGGCCCGTTCGAAGCGGTCGGTCCGCCGCCACTCGCGAACGAAGGCGCTGTCCAGGGCCTCCGCGACATCGTGGACCGGCGCCACCGGAATCTCGCCGCCCAGCCGCTCGACCCAGTCATCGGTCGTGGCGGTCATCAGCGCCGCGTCCAGCATCCGGGTGACCTCCTCGCGGTGCTCAAGCCGCGCCTTGAAGCTCGCGAAACGCGGGTCCTCCGCCCATTCCGGGTGGCCGAGGCGCCGCGCCAGAACGGGCCAGAACTTCTCCTTGTTGCACATGATGAAGATCCAGCCGTCCTTGGTGCGGTACAACTGGCTGGGCGTCAGCGAGGGGTGGGAAGAGCGCGGCTCGCGCCCCTGCAGGTAGCCCTCGTTGAGATACCACACCGCCAGATAGGTGAGGTTGTGCAAGGCCGTGTCGAACAGGCTGACGTCCACGTCGCGGCCCCGTCCCGTCGCGCGTGCGCCGACGACCCCCGAGACCAGGCCGAAGGCCGCCATCAGGCCGGTCATCATGTCGACGATCGACAGCCCGAAGCGCGCCGGCGGCCCGTCCGGCTCGCCGGTGAGCGAGAGATAGCCGGCCTCCGCCTGCATCAGGTAGTCGTAACCCGGCCAGGACTTGCGCGGGCCTTCGCGCCCGTAGGCCGACAGATGGGCGCAGACGATGCGCGGATTGACGTCCTTCAGGTCGTCGTAGGTCAAGCCGAGCTTCTCCGGCAGATCCCCGCGCAGGTTGTCCAGCACGGCGTCGGCCGAGGCGGCCAGGCGCCGGAACACCGCTTGGCCGTCAGGGTGCTTCAGGTTCAGCGTGACGCTGCGCTTGTTCCGGTTGAACGCCTGGAAGAAATGGCTGTCGCCCTCGCCGAAGAAGTAGGGGCCGACCTGCCGCCCGACCTCGCCGGTCTGGCCCGGCGTCTCGATCTTGATGACCTCGGCGCCCAGGTCGCCCAGCAGCATCGTCCCGAACGGGCCGGCGCCGTACTGCTCCACGGCGATGACTGTCACACCGTCCAGCGGCAGTGGGCCGACCTTTTCCCGGCGCGTGGTGTCGTCGCGTTCGGTCATGGACTTAAACCGGGTTTCGCTCGATCAGGCGCTTGGCGATGACCACGCGCTGGATCTCGTTGGTCCCCTCCCCGATGGCGAGCAGCGGGGCGTCGCGGTACAGGCGCTCCACATCGAACTCCTTGGAGTAGCCATACCCGCCGTGAATGCGCATGGCTTCCAGGCTGTTGTCGATCGCCGCCTCGCTGGCGAACAGCTTGGCCATGCCCGCCTCGAAGTCGCAGCGCTCGCCCTTGTCGAGGGCATCGGCCGCCTTCGCGACCAAGAGCCGCGCCGCCTCGGTGCGCGTCGCCATATCGGCCAGCTTGAGCTGAATGGCCTGGTGCTGGCAGATCGGCTTGCCGAAGGTCTTGCGCTGCTGGCTGTAGCGCACGGCCTCGTCCAGCGCCGCCTGCGCCACGCCGACGCCGCGCGCGGCGACGTTGACCCGCCCCAGCTCCAGCCCGGCGATGGCACACTGCATGCCGTGACCCTCCTCGCCGCCGATCAGGCGGTCTCCGGGGATGCGATAATCCCGGAAGATCAACTCGGCACTATCGATCCCCTTGTAGCCGATCTTTTCCAGCTTGCGGCTGGCCTCAAAGCCCGGCCCCTTCTCGGCCAGGAACATGCTCATGCCCTTGTGGCGCGGCTCGGCCGCGGGATCGGTCTTGACCAGCAGCGCGAAGCACTGCCCCTGGATGCCGTTGGAGATCCAGGTCTTCGTGCCGTTGACCACGTAGTCGGCGCCGTCGCGCGCCGCCGCCGTGCGGATCGCCTGCAGATCGGTGCCGCAGTCGGGTTCGGTGAGCGCCAGGCCGCCGCGCAGTTCCCCGGTGGCGAAGCGGGGCAGAAAGGCCTGCTTCTGCGCCTCGGTCCCCTTGGCGTTGACGATGTGCGCCATGATCAGATGGCTGTTGATGATGCCCGTCACCGACATCCACACCGACGCGATGCGCTCGATGATGCGGGCATAGAGGCTGGGACGCAGGCCCAGGCCGCCGTACTCGGCGGGGATGGTGGCGCCGAACAGGCCCAGCTCCTTCATGCCCGCGACGATGTCCTCGGGATAGATGTCGTCCTTCTCCAGCGCGCGGACGTAGGGCTGGACGTCACGCTCCAGAAAGCGGTCGATGCTGGACAGGATCAGGCGTTCCTGTTCCTGCTGCTCGGCGGTATCGATGGAAGCGGTTTCCGTCATGGCGGGCCTTTCCGATTGCGGTCAGTGGAAGGCGAAATCCAGGGCCGCGGCGACCGGCAACAGGTCGGCCGCCTCGCCGAGCGCGAGGATGTCCGCGCGAACCCGCTCGGCGCGGGCGCCGCCGACCGCCGTCAGCGCGTTGGCTCGATACTTCTCGACGATCTCCGCGTCGCCCAACGGCCGGTCGGGCGCGCCGCGGTTGACGGCCTGGCGCTGGCGCTGCTCGCTGCCGTCCCGGCGGCGCAGGATCACCTCGCCGGAGTAGTGGCGCGGAAAGCCGGAGTCCGGATCGACCTCGTAGCGGACCTTCCGGGTCAGCGCCCGGATGGCTGCGTCCGCCAGCGCCTCGTCCTCCAGCTCCGCCAGCGTCAGACGGCCGCGCAGCAGCGTTGCGGCAACCAGGTAGTGCACGCTGAACTGCGCGTCGTAGCTGTTGGCCGGCGCCTTCTTGTTGGCCTCGGGCTCGCAGATCGTCTTGACCACTTCGCCGGGCACGCGGACGACGATCTCGGTGACCTCCTCGGGATCGGCCCCGGCGTCGGACAGCGCCAGCGCCGCGTCGATGCAGCCGTGCGTGAAGTGACAGGCGGGATAGGGCTTGATCGCCGTGTTCAGCAGCTCCCAGGTCTCGCCCAGGCCGGCCACGCCCTTGGCGAGATCCTGCCGCCCGGCCTCGGCGCCCAGGTAGGCGTTGTACAGCCCAAAGCGACCGCTGTAAGGCCGGTCGATGCCGACGAAGCCGGATTCCGCCAGAGCGGCGGCGGTGATGCCCACCGCGGCCGCGTGGCCGGGATGCAGCCGCTTGTTCCAGGCGCCGTCCTCCAGGAACTCCAGGCTGCCGCCCGCCATCGACAGCGCGATGCCCTGCGCGCTCTTCAGCGCCCCCGATGACAGCCCCATCAGGCGCCCGGCCACCAGGGTGCAGGCAAAGGCGCCCGCCACGCCCGTCGGGTGGAAGCCCACCTGGTGGAAGCCGCCGTTCGCCACCGCGCCAAGGCGCGCGGCCGCCTCGACGCCCAGGATGTAGGCCAGCACCATGTCCTGGCCGCTGGCGCCGGTCATCAGTCCGGCGGACAGCGCGCAGGGAAAGGTGCTGCAGGTCGGATGGACGACGCCGCCCAGATGGGTGTCGTCGAAGTCGAGGCCATGGCACAGCAGGCCGTTGACCACCGCCGCGTCGCGCGGCGAGAGCGCCGCCGGCAGCCCGATCACCGGCACCTCCCCGGCGCCCCCCAGCGCCTGCATCGCGCTCAGCGTGCGCCGCGCGAAGTCGAAGCGGCTGGCGGCCAGGGCGATGCCGGTGGCGTCCAGGATATGGTGGACGGCCCGTTCGCGTACCCGGGCCGGGATGTCGTCCCAGCGCAGCTCCGCCGCGAAAGCAGCGAGCCGCGCGGCCATGTCGGGCGTCCGGGCGGCCGGTGCGGCATCCATCATGATCGTTCTCCTTGCTGCGTTTGGGTGCCCGGTGCGGCGGCAGCCGCCCATCAGGCGGCGTCCCCCGGAGCGTGGCCGCGCTTGGGAATCAGGCTGGCGCGCTTGAAGGTCATGAACACCGTGCCGTCGGCCTTGTAGCCCTCCGTGCGCGTCGTCACCACGCCCTGGGTCGGCCGCTTGCGCGATTCCCGCACATCCAGCACGGTGGAGCGCGCATACACGGTGTCGCCGGGGAATACCGGCGCGGTCAGGCGGATCTCCTCCCAGCCCAGGTTGGCGACCGCCTTGGCGCTGACGTCGTTCACCGTCATGCCCAGCACGATGGCCAGGGTCAGGCCGCTGTTGACCAGCGGCCGGCCGAACTCGCTCCGCGCCGCGAAGGCATGATCGCAATGCATGGGATGAGCGTTCATGGTGAGCAGGCTGAACTGGATGTTGTCGGCCTCGGTGATCGTGCGGCCGGGGCGATGCTCGTAGGTGTCGCCGACGCGGAAATCCTCCAGATACCGGCCATGGCTGGCCACGATGGTTCGCCCTCCGCCCGTCTGTCCCGCGGTCTCCGACATGATCCGCCGTGCTCCTGAATTTCGCCTGGTCTCTTGCCGCGTCTCTGCTACTCTAAATGTCCGAACAAATTAGACGGAGACGCGGAACAGATGTCAAGTCAAAACGACCCCCTCGGCGCGATGCCGCTTTGCCGTTCGCTGCTGTTCGTGCCGGGCAGCCGTCCCGAGCGGGTGGGCAAGGCCGTCGCCAGCGGCGCGGACATCGTGATGGTGGACCTGGAGGATGCCGTGGCGCCGGACGCCAAGGACTCGGCGCGCGAGGCGGTGCTGGACGAACTGCGCGCGCTGAACCGGACGGCGCCCGCGGCGCGGATCCACGTGCGCATCAACAGCCCGCGCACACGGGCGGGCCTTGCCGACCTGCAGGCGCTGACGGCGCCGGAGATCGTCGCCGCGGCCCGCTGCGACGGCCTGCTGCTGCCCAAGGTCGAATCGGCCGCCGAGCCGCGGCTGGTCGCCGAGGTGCTGGCGGAGGCAGGCCATCCCGCCACGCTGGGCGCGCTGATCGAAACCGCGGAAGGGCTGGCCCAGGTGCACGCGATCGCGCGGGCGCAGCCGCGGCTGCGCTACCTGATGTTCGGCGGCGCCGACCTGGCGGCGGAACTGCGCGTGCCGCTGGCCTGGGCGCCGCTGGTGCACGCCCGCGCGGCCGTGGTGCACGCGGCGGCCCGGGCGGGCCTGGACGTCATCGACATGCCCTGGGTCGACCTGCATGACGACGCCGGTCACGCGGCCGAGATCGAGGCGGCGCTGGCGCTCGGCTTCACCGGCAAGGCCGCGATCCATCCCAAACAGCTAGCCGCGATCCACGCCGCCCTGGCGCCGACGGCCGAGGCGGTGGCCGAGGCCCGGCGCGTGGTCGCCGCCTGGGAAGCCGCCGGAGGTGCGGTCTGCACGCTGGACGGCCGGCTGGTGGAACGGCCGCTGCTGGCGCAAAGCCTGCGCCGGCTGCGCCTGGCCGAAGCCGCGCGCGACGGCGCGGCGCGGGACTGATGCCGGAGCGTTCCCCGGCCCGCGCCCTGCCGCTGCTACTGGGCGGCACGACGCTGGTGCAGACGCTGGTCACGCTGGCCAGCCTGGCAATCGCGACGCTGGCCCCCGCCGTGGCCGCGAGTCTGGAGGTCAGCCCGGCGCTGGTCGGCCACCAGATGAGCCTGATCTATGCCGCCGCGGCGCTCAGCGCGACGGCCTCGGGCTCGCTGGTGCGACGCTTCGGCGCCTGCCGCAGCAGCCAGCTTGCCCTGGTGCTGGGCGCCTTGGGCTGCGCTGTCGCCGCGGCGGAGGATCTGGCCCTGATCGGCCTGGCCTCGCTGCTGATCGGGCTCGGCTACGGCATGACGAATCCCGCCTCCTCGCACGTTCTGCATCGCTTCACGCCGGCGGCTCGGCGCAACCTGATCTTCTCGCTGAAGCAGACCGGCGTGCCGCTGGGCGGGGTCGCGGCGGGGTTGCTGCTGCCGCCGCTCAGTCTGGCGCTGGGCTGGCCGGCGGCCCTGCTGCTGACGGCCGCGGCGGCCTTCGCCGTCGCCGGCCTGCTGCAGCCGCTGCGCCCGGCCTGGGACGACGACCGCCGCCCCGGCGCGCCCCTGGGCGGCCAGGTGCTGGACGGCCTGCGCGTGGTGTTCCGCAGCCCGCCGATCCGGCGGCTGGCCTTGACCGCGTTCTGCTTCGCCGCGGTCCAGCTCTGCCTCACCACCTTCGTGGTGACCCTGCTGGTCGAAGACCTGGGGCGGTCGCTCGTCGCCGCCGGCAGCATCGCGGCGGCGGTGCAGGTGGTCGGCGCCCTGGGCCGCGTCGCCTGGGGCTGGCTGGCGGATCGTCTGGCCAACGGCCTGCTGGTCCTGGTGATCATCGGCCTGATCAGCACCGGCTGCAGCCTGGCCACGGCCGCCCTCGCCCCCGCCTGGCCGGGCGCGGCCGTGATCGCGCTGCTGTCGGTGTTCGGCCTGGCGGCGATCGGCTGGAACGGCGTCTTTCTGGCGGAGGTCGCCCGCCTGGCGCCGCCACAAGACGTCGGCAACGCGACGGGCGGCGCACTGTTCTTCACCTTCTCGGGCGTTGTCGTCGGACCGTCGCTGTTCGCCGCCGTGGTCGCCGCAGCGGGCGGCTACGCCGTGGCCTTCCCCGTGCTGGCCGGCTTCGCGCTGGTCGGCGTGGCGCTGCTGCTGCGCACCCTCGTCGCCACGCGACACCGGCGGCGGGCATGATGCAGCGCAGGTACGCCATATTCATGCGGATAAATACTCTTGCGGAATCCAAACGGGGCGTTAAAGTGGATCGGACAAATAACCGACCAAGGCTTCCGCAATCTGGGAGGACAACGATGAAGCTGACGGCCAGCAAGCGGGCGCTCGCCGCCTGGATCGCCTCGGCCGCCGCGTTCTTGGGCGTTTCCGGCGCCCAGGCGGCCGACTACGAAATGGTCATGACCAATGAGATCGCGACGACTCATTGGACCGCCAAGATGATGGAGGATTACGCCCACACGATCGAGACGCGCTCGGATGGCCGTATCGACGTCCAGGTCTATCACGCCGGCAGCCTGTTCAAGGACAAGCAGGCCGTGGCCGCGCTGGGCACCGGCGCGGTGCACATGGTCTGGCCGGTGAGCGTGCAGCTCGAAAGCGTGGCGCCGGAATACGGCGTGGTGAACCTGCCCTTTTCGATTACCGATGGGGTCATGCTGCAGAACGGCGCCGCCGCGGACCTGAGCGCCATGCTGTCCGGGTTCGTCGCCGACCGCGGCCTGCGCGTGATGGGCCTGATGCGCACGGCCGACCTGATCTTCCTGATGCCGGATTCCTTCATCAAGCAGCCGTCCGACCTGGAGGGCAAGAAAATCCGCCTGACCGGCGGCAAGGTGCTGCAGGACCTGATGCGCAAGTTTGGCGCCAGCCCGATCACCATGCCGGCGACGGAGATGGCCGCGGCGCTGATGCAGGGCGCCATCGACGGCATCTTCACATCCTACGGCGGCTGGGAAATGGTCGGCGTCTCGGGCGCCAGGAAGGCCACGCTGGTGCCGGGACTCAGCCTGCTGACCTACACCGTGGTGGCGGACGACGCCTGGATCGAGAACCTGCCGGCGGATCTGCGCAAGATCGTGGTCGACACCACGAACGAATACCTGGAGCGGCAGTGGCAGCTCGGCATCGAGGGCGACAAGGACAAGCGCGAGCAAATGCTGGGCGAGGGCGGCAAGCTGCACGTGGTCGAAGGCGAGCAGCACGAGGCCTTCCGCAAGATGGCGCGCGAGGCCAGCCAGTCGTTCATCGACGAATACCCCGAGGTCTGGGAAAAGTTCCAGGCGACCCTCGCGGAGTACCGCTGACGACCTGCCGGCACGCACTGTCCTGCCGCACCTTCGTAGACTGGCCCTGCCCGGCGGCGGTTCGCGCCATCCCCAGGTGTCACGAGGCAAAGCCTCCGCACCGTCGCCGGGTTCCTTCCCTTTCCGCTTGCCGTTCTCTCACGCCACCGGCGCGCGGTGTCAGCGCGGTTGCTGACATGCTGCCGACACGGCTTTTCAGACTGCGGCGTGGTGGCTTGTAATACCGCCCGACAAATGAAACCGTACATTCGGGTGGCCTCATGCTTGGCGCCCTTGGGCGTCAAGGACGAGTCCCATCAAACGTCGGGCGGTATAAGTCCCTGGAAAACTTGGAGGCCCGGGCCGGAATTGAACCGACGTACGGGGATTTGCAGTCCCCTGCATCACCACTCTGCCACCGGGCCGTCGGCGGCGCGCAAAGCTGTCGGGGTGGCGCCGCGCCGGAGATATAAAGAGGGCGGGGAGGGCGGTCAAGCACGCGCCCGGCGCCATTTGCGCCGGGCCGCGCCGGGGCCGGGCGTGTCGGTGGCGACGGCCACGCGGCGTTGTCTTGGAGACCGATCGCGCCTATAAGGGCCAGCGGGCCGGCCTCGCGCACCGGCCTGCGCGTCACCTCGCGATCCTTGGGGGAGTCATGGTCGACCACGCCACCGCCCGCATGAACATGGTGGACAGCCAGCTACGCACCAATCGGGTGATCGATCGGCGCTTGCTGGAGGCCTTCGAGACCGTGCCGCGCGAGCGCTTCGTGCCGCGGCACCTGCGCGCGATCGCCTATATCGACGAGGACCTGCGCATCAAGGACGATCGCTACTTGATGGAGCCGATGGTTCTGGCGCGGCTGCTCAACGATTCGCTGATCGAAGCCGGCGACGTTATCCTGGTGGTCGGCGCCGCGACCGGATATGCCTGCGCCGTGGCCGCGCGAGTCGCCGCGACCGTCGTGGGACTGGAAAGCGACGAAGAGTTCGCCGCGCAGGCCGAATCGACGCTGCAGGCGATGGGAGTCGACAACGCGGTGGTCGTCCGCGGCGATCTGCGCCAGGGCGCGTCCCAGCAGGGCCCCTACAACGTCATTCTGATCAATGGCGCGGTCGAGGAGATCCCCCAGGCGATCCTCGACCAGCTCGCCGACGGGGGGCGTCTGGCCACGGTCATGCGCGACCGGCCCGGCATGGGCAAGGCCACGCTGTTCGAGCGCTTCGGCGATGCCTGGGGCCGCCGCACGCTGTTCGACGCCGCCACGCCGATCCTGCCCGGCTTCGCGCGCGAACGCGGTTTTGTGTTCTGAGTGCCGCCGCCAGGGGAAGCTGCGCTGCATGCCTGGTATTCCACCGCTCTCTGCGCTCACGCCTTGACCGGCTGGCGGGCTGGGGCGACCTTGCACACACCATGATCCGTCACAGCCGCACATTCGCGCGACTCCGCCGCGGCGCCGCCCTGGTCCTGCTTTGCGGCATGGCAATGCCATTCGCCGGGCCGGCGCAGGCCGAGAGCCTGAAGCAGGCGCTGGCCGACACCTACGCGACCAACCCCGAGTTGAAGGCCGCGCGGCGCAATCTGGGCGCCGTGAACGAGCAGGTGCCGCAGGCCCTGTCGAACTGGCGGCCGGAGGTGACGGTCAGCGGCTCGGCCGGGCGCGAGCGCTTCGAGCAGTCGAGCGCCTTTTTTACCTCCACCGATACGGTCACGCCGCTGTCCGGCCAGGTCGAGGTGCGCCAGCCGCTGTACCGCGGCGGCCGCACGCAGGCGGATACCGAGCGGGCGGTGATGACGGTCGGCGCCCAGCGCGCCCGGCTGGCGTCCAGCGAGCAGGACATTCTGCTGCGCGCGGCCCAGGCCTATATGGACGTCTGGCGCGACCAGGCGGTCCTGCGGCTGAACGAGAACAACGTGAAGGTCCTGCGTCGCCAGCTCGAGGCGACGCGCGATCGCTTCGAGGTCGGCGAGGTGACGCGCACCGACGTCTCTCAGGCGGAGTCGCGGCTGTCGCAGGCAATCGCTGGCCGGGTCGAGGCGCAGGGCAATCTCGAATCAAGTCGCGCCGTCTACAAGGAGGTGGTCGGTCATCCGCCGGGCGAGCTGGAGGAGCCGGCGGTGCCCGACGGGCTCTCGGCCACCCGGGAGGAATCCATCTCCCTGGCGACCTCCGACAACCCGGACGTGGTCGCCGCGCGGTTCCTGGAGCAGGCCGCGCGGCGGGAAGTGCGACAGATCACCGGCGAGCTTTTCCCGGAAGCCGAGCTGGTGGGGCGGCTGAGCCGGGGCGAAAACAGCACCTCCAGCGCGGCTTCCAGCGAGTCGGCCGAAATCCTGGCGCAGGTGACCGTGCCGCTCTACCAGCGCGGCGCCGTTTCCAGCCGTGTCCGTGCGGCCAAGCAGACCGCCAACCAGCGCCGGCTGGAACTGGGCACCGCAGAGCGCAACGCCGAGCAGACCGCGGTGAGCGCCTGGGAAAATCTCACGGCCGCGCGGGCGCAGATCGAATCCTTTCGCGACCAGGTCCGCGCCGCCGAGATCGCCCTGGAAGGCGTGCGCCAGGAGCACCAGGTCGGCGCGCGCACCGTGCTGGACGTGCTGGATGCCGAGCAGGAATTGCTGGATGCCCAGGTCAGCCTGGTGGGTGCGCGACGCGACGAAATTGTCGCCGGCTACACCCTGCTGTCGGCCATTGGCCGCCTGCGGGCCGCCCGCCTGGAGTTGCCGGTGCGGATCTACGACGTCGAGGCGGCCTACGAATCGGTTCGCGGCAGGATCTGGGGCATCACTCTGCCGGAACCCGCCGACGCCGAATAGACGCACAGCCCGCCGCCGGCGAACGGGCTCGGCTTTTTCCGGCTATTTCGAGGCATTTGTAGAACGGGACGGTCCTTGCGTTTGCATCTTGTTTACCTTCAGGATGCAGGGTCGGATTGTGCAGGAAACCGCCCAGGGGTGTAAGAAGCATGGCGGACAAGACCCAGAGCGGCAGCAGCGAACCCTCGATGGAGGAAATCCTCTCCTCGATCCGCAAGATCATCTCGGAGGATTCGGGGGGCGAAGGGCAGTCCGACAAGGGCGAATCGGTGGCCGTCGCGGCGGACAACGAGGAGGAGGAAGTCCTCGATCTCACCGAGGAGGTCGCGGAGGCGGAGAGTTTCGAACTGCCCGACGACGAGGGCGACCAGGAGGCGGTCAGCAATCTCGAGGACCTCGCCGATTCGCTGGATGCGGAGGCGGCCGCGTCGGGTGGGGTCGATGACGACAGTTTTGAGTTGTCGCTGGCGCCGGAGGATGAGGAGGACGAGTCGTTCGATCCGGGCGAGGCATTCGACGAGTCGGGCGACGACGAGTCCCTGGACGAGCAGCCCGTGGAGGCTGCATTCGCGGATGAGCCTGCCGCGCTTTCGGACCGGGAAGCTCTCGAGGAGCCGGTTGTGGACATGCCCAGCCAACGCAGGACGCCCGACCTTTCGATCGTTTCACCCGGGACGGAGGACGCCGCGAAATCGGCGCTGGCGAGGCTGGCGCGGGCGTCGGATGCCCAGGAGTACGGGGACGACCAGCCGAAGTCCGACAGCGACCGCATCCTGGAGCGCATGGTGCGCGAGGCGCTGGAGCCGCACCTGAAGGCCTGGCTGGACGAGAACCTGCCACAGCTCGTCGAGCGCATCGTCCGCGAGGAAATCCGCCGCATGACCCGCCGCGCCGAGGCGCTGGCCGCCGACGAGGACACCAGCCAGCTCTGACGGATCGCGAGGCTGACGCATCCCAGACCCGAGGCGCCGGTATTTGACCTGACCGGCGTTGCCGGGCGATACCCTTCCCCTTGCTTCGCGGGTGCAATCGGCTAGGTTGCGCCCGCTTGGAATCCGTCAGGACAAGGTGCCGCGCGTCCATGCTGGACAAAACCTATCAGCCCGCCGAGATCGAGGCGAAGTTCTACGACATCTGGCGCGAGGCCGGGGCCTTCCGGTGCGATCCCGACTCCGCCGCCACGCCCTACACCATCATGATGCCGCCGCCCAACGTGACCGGCAGCCTGCACATGGGTCACGCCCTGACCTTCACGCTGCAGGACGTGCTGATCCGCGCCAAGCGCATGCAGGGCCGCGACGCCCTGTGGCAGCCCGGCATGGACCACGCCGGCATCGCCACGCAGATGGTGGTGGAGCGCAACCTCGCCGCCGAGGGCCTGACCCGCCACGACCTGGGGCGCGAGCGCTTTCTGGAGCGGGTGTGGGCCTGGAAAGCCGAAAGCGGCGGCACGATCTCGCACCAGCTCACGCACCTGGGCGCCTCGCCGGACTGGAGCCGCGAGCGCTTCACCATGGACGACGGCCTGTCGCTGGCCGTGCGCAAGGTCTTCGTCCAGCTCTACAAGCAGGGACTGATCTACCGCGACCAGCGGCTGGTCAACTGGGACCCCAAGCTGCACACCGCGATCTCCGACCTGGAGGTCAACCAGATCGAGGTGAACGGCAAGCTCTGGCACTTCAGGTACCCGGTCGAGGGCGCGCCCGACACCTTCATCACCGTCGCCACCACCCGGCCGGAGACCATGCTGGGCGATACCGGCGTGGCGGTCCATCCCGAGGACGAGCGCTACACGCATCTGGTCGGCAAGCACGTCATCCTGCCGCTGGTGGGCCGGCGCATTCCCATCGTGGCCGACGAATGGGCCGACCCCGAGACCGGCAGCGGCGCGGTGAAGATCACCCCCGCCCACGACTTCAACGACTTCGAGGTGGGCCGGCGCCAGGGCCTTGATGTCGTCAACATCCTCGATCGCGACGCGCGCCTGAACGACAACGTGCCCGAGCCCTACCAGGGTCTGGACCGCTTCGAGGCGCGCGAGAAGGTGGTCGCGGACCTGGAGGCCGAGGGTCTGCTCGCCGATGTCGAGGACCACACCCACATGGTCCCGCACGGCGACCGCTCCAACGTGCCGATCGAGCCCTGGCTGACCGTGCAGTGGTACGTCGACGCGGCGACCCTGGCGAAGCCGGCGATCGAGGCCGTGGAGCAGGGCCGCACCCGCTTCGTCCCGGCGAACTGGGAGAACGTCTACTTCGAGTGGATGCGCAACATCCAGCCCTGGTGCATCTCGCGGCAGATCTGGTGGGGGCACCAGATCCCGGCGTGGTACGGCCCGGACGAGGCGATCTTCGTCGAGGAGAGCGAGGAAGCCGCGAAGGCGGCGGCGCAGGCGCGCTACGGCAAGCCGGTCGCCATCCTGGGCGCGGAGGACGAACCCGGCCCCGATCAGGCGCGCCAGGCCGAGGCCGGCGAGCTGGTGCTGATCCGCCGCGACGAGGACGTGCTGGACACCTGGTTTTCCTCCGCCCTGTGGCCGTTTTCCACCCTGGGCTGGCCGGAGAAGACGAAGGCGCTGGAGAAGTATTACCCGACCGACGTGCTGGTCACCGGCTTCGACATCATCTTCTTCTGGGTCGCGCGGATGATGATGATGGGGCTGCACTTCATGGGCGAGGTGCCGTTTCGCGACGTCTACATCCACGCCCTGGTGCGCGACGCCCACGGCCAGAAGATGTCGAAGTCCAAGGGCAACGTCATCGACCCGCTCGACATCTGCCAGCGCTACGGCGCCGACGCCCTGCGCTTCACCCTGGTCGCGCTGTCCGCGCAGGGGCGCGACATCAAGATGTCGGAGCAGCGCGTCGAGGGCTACCGCAACTTCGCGACCAAGCTGTGGAACGCGGCGCGCTTCTGCCAGTTCCACGAGGTCGCGCCCGATGCGGACTTCGATCCGCTGCTGGTCAAGCAGAAGGCGAACCGCTGGGCCATCGCCAAGACGGTGCGCGCCGGCCGGGCGGTGGACGAGGCGCTGGCGGGCTATCGCTTCAACGAGGCCGCCGGCGCGCTCTACCAGTTTACCTGGCACCAGTTCTGCGACTGGTACATCGAGTTCGCCAAGCCGATCCTCACCGGCGACGCCGCCGCCGCCAAGGCGGAGACGCGGGCCACGCTCGCCTGGGTGATGCAGCGGCTGCTGCACCTGCTGCACCCCTTCATGCCCTTCATCACCGAGGAGCTGTGGGAGCACTTCGGCGGCGGGCCGGGCCACCGCTTGATCACCGCCGACTGGCCGACCTTCACCGAGGGCATGCTGGACGAGGCGGCGGAGGCCGAGATCGACTGGGTGACCCGGGTCATCGGCGAAATCCGCGCGGTGCGCGGCGAGATGAACGTGCCGAACAAGGCGGCGGTGCCGCTGCTGGTCAAGGACGCCGGCGAGCGAACGCGCGCCCGCCTGGACCGCCATGCGCCCCTCATCCAGACGCTGGCGCGGCTGGAGTCCATCGAGCTGAGCGAGGCGGCCTCGCCGGAGGGGGCGGCGCAGTTCCTGATCGACGAGGCGACGGCGATCCTGCCGCTCAAGGGCATCATCGACGTGGCGCAGGAGCAGGCCCGCCTGAAGAAGGAAATCGAGAAGCTGGAGGCGGACCTGAACCGCCACGACAAGAAGCTGTCGAACGAGCAGTTCGTCGCCAAGGCGCCGCCGGAGGTCGTGGAGACCGAGAAGGAACGCCGCGCCGAGGCCGCCGCCGCCCGCGACAAGCTGGCCACGGCGCTGGAACGGCTGGTCGGGTAGGTGGCCATGACGCGGCTCCGCCGCGTCCCCCTCCCTGGCCCTCCCCCAAGGGGGAGGGGACGCTGTCATTAATGTCCGTGTCTACTTAGTCCCAGTCCCTTCCCCCTTGGGGGAAGGTTAGGATGGGGGACGCGCCGACAGGCGCGTCAAAAAAACTTGCATCCGTCGCCCGCGGTGCAACCCTGGCGCCATGATGTACAATGTCCGCCGGGCCAGACAGCTTCGCAGCAAGATGACCGAGGCGGAACGCCTCCTGTGGTCAGCCCTTCGGCGGCGACAACGGCTCGGCTGCAAGTTCCGGCGCCAGGCCCCGATCGGCGGTTATATCGCGGACTTCGCCTGCTTCGCGCCGCCGCTGGTCGTGGAGCTCGACGGCGAGCCGCACGATCTGACAGCCGACCACGACCGCACTCGCGACCGCTGGCTGCATGCACGCGGCTTCGCGGTGCTGCGCTTCCGGAACGCCGACGTTCATGCGAATCTGGAGGGTGTCGTGGCCGCCATCGACGACGCCTTGTCGACGCTGCTGGACGGGGCATCGTGACGCGGCTCCGCCGCGTCCCCCTCCCTGGCCCTCCCCCAGAGGGGAGGGGACGCGACGGAGGCCTTTGCTGACCGGCACGGCGAAGTCCCTTCCCCCTTGGGGGAAGATTGGGATGGGGGACGCGCCGTCAGGCGCGTCATGCCTGCCATCGGGAGAAAGCGCTAGAGGCGCGCTCGCGGCGCCGTTATCCTGCCGGCCCCGGAGAACAAGCAGAATCGCAAGACGCCGAAGGAGAGGGACGCCGCCATGCCGCTCGACAGCAAGCGCATCGACAAGATGAAGCTGCCCAGCCGTCACGCCACCGTGGGACCGAACCGGGCGCCGGCGCGCTCGTACTACTATGCCATGGGCCTGGGCGAGAAGGAGATCTACCAGCCCTTCGTCGGCGTGGCCACCTGCTGGAACGAGGCGGCGCCCTGCAACATCTCGCTCTCGCGCCAGGCGAAGGCGGTGCGCTACGGGGTGGGCCAGCGCGACGGCACGCCGCGGGAGTTCACCACCATCACGGTGACCGACGGCATCGCCATGGGCAACGAGGGCATGCGCTCCTCGCTGCCCAGCCGCGAGGCCATCGCCGACACCGTGGAACTGACCATGCGCGGGCACAGCTACGACGCGCTGGTGGGCATCGCCGGCTGCGACAAGTCGCTGCCGGGGATGATGATGGCGATGCTGCGCCTCAACGTGCCCAGCGTGTTCATGTACGGCGGCTCGATCCTGCCGGGCCGCTACAAGAACAAGGACGTCACCGTGCAGGACGTCTTCGAGGCGGTCGGGGCGCACGCCGCCGGCGGCATGTCGGAGGACGAGCTGCACGACCTGGAGTGCGTGGCCTGCCCCTCGGCCGGCTCCTGCGGCGGGCAGTTCACCGCCAACACCATGGCCTGCGTGTCCGAGGCGATCGGCCTGGCGCTGCCGGGCTCGGCCGGGGCGCCGGCGCCCTACGAGAGCCGCGACCAGTACGCCGAGGCCTCCGGCCGCACGGTGATGGAGCTGCTGGCGAACAACATCCGCCCGCGCGACATCGTCACCCGCAAGGCGCTGGAGAACGCGGCCACCGTGGTGGCGGCGACCGGCGGCTCGACCAACGCCGCGCTGCACCTGCCGGCGATGGCGCACGAGTGCGGCATCGACTACGACCTGCACGACGTGGCGGAGACCTTCCGCAAGACGCCCTACATCGCCGACCTGAAGCCGGCCGGGCGCTATGTCGCCAAGGACCTCTTCGAGATCGGCGGCGTGCCGGTGGTGATGAAGGCGCTGCTGGACGGCGGCTACCTGCACGGCGACTGCCTGACCGTCACCGGCAAGACCATCGCCGGGAACCTGGCCGGGGTGGAATTCCCCACCGACCAGGACATCGTGCGCCCCACCTCCGACCCGATCATGCCGACCGGCGGCGTCGTCGGGCTGCGCGGCAACCTGGCGCCGCAGGGCGCCATCGTGAAGGTGGCGGGCCTGGCCACCCAGCAGTTCCGCGGCCCGGCGCGCTGCTTCGACAGCGAGGAGGAGGCCTTCGACGCGGTCAACCGCCGCGACTACAAGGAGGGGGAGGTCATCGTCATCCGCTACGAGGGTCCGCGCGGCGGCCCCGGCATGCGCGAGATGCTGGCGACCACGGCGGCGATCTACGGCCAGGGCATGGGCAAGAGCGTGGCGCTCATCACCGACGGCCGCTTCTCCGGCGCCACGCGCGGCTTCTGCATCGGCCACGTCGGGCCGGAGGCGGCGGTCGGCGGGCCGATCGGCCTGCTGAAGGACGGCGACATCATCGCCATCGACGCCGAGAAGGGCACGCTGGAGGTCGAGCTGTCGGACGCCGAGCTGGACGAGCGCCGCAAGGCCTGGCAGCCGCGCCGGCACAACTACCAGTCCGGCGCCATCTGGAAGTACACCCAGACCGTCGGCGACGCCGAGAAGGGCGCCGTCACCCACCCCGGCGCCAAGGCGGAGACCCACGTCTACGCGGATATCTGAGGCGCCCTCGGCGTGTTGTGGCCGCTCGCACCGCTCGTTCGGCGGCCTCACCCTTCGACAAGCTCAGGGTGAGTGCCCGTGATCCCCGCGCTCGCCTCATGCTGAGCTTGTCGAAGCATGAGGGTGCCGGGCTCACCCGTTGACGGACTGGCCCGTCGGCGGCCTCACCCTTCGACAAGCTCAGGGTGAGGGGGAGGTGGCGTTTCTTCCGCCGTCCTCATGCTGCAGTCCTCATGCTGAGCCTGTCGGACACGCAGTCGGCGGAACGCCAAGCATGTGGGAATCCTTGCAGGCGAGGCATCAAGGTGTCCCCCTCACCCCCACGGCCCGCCGCGCCGCGGGTCGCGGCCGGCGTTGCGCGGGGTGGTGCCGGCGGGCGGGCGGGTGCGCTTGATGCGGAGGCCCTTGGGGTGGTTGCCGCCGCCCCACAGGGGCACCGTCCTGTGTCGGAAGGGCACCACCAGTGCGGCGCCGGCCACGAAGCCGCCCACATGCGCCCACCAGGCGACGCCGCCGCCGCCGCCGAAGGCCGAGGTGAGCTGGATCAGGAACCATAGCCCCAGCAGGATCCAGGCCGGCAGCACCAGCGGGAAGATGCCCACCAGGAAGGTCACCCAGGCCCTGGGGTGCAGGATCAGGTAGGCGCCCAGCACGCCGGAGATGGCGCCGCTGGCGCCGATCATCGGCGTGCGCGAGTCGGGGGCGATCAGCACGTGCGCCATCGCCGCCGCCATGCCGCAGATCAGATAGAACGCGATGAAGCGGCGGTGGCCCATCGCGTCCTCGATGTTGTCGCCGAAGATGCCCAGGAACAGCATGTTGCTGAGCAGGTGCATCAGCCCGCCGTGCAGGAACATCGAGGTGAACAGCGTCATCCAGGCCGGCACGAGCGCCAGCTCCGGACGCAGCGCCGCCTCGCCCAGCAGCACCGCGGGTATGAGGCCCAGGGAAAGGGAGACGGTGCGCGCGAATCCCGGCCCGCCCAGCAGTTCCAGCAGGAAGATCCCGACGCAGAGCGCAATGATCGTCCAGGTGACGACCGGCTTTTCGATCAGGATGCGCGGGTTCTTGTCGCCGATGGGGATGAACGGCATGCGGGTCTCCCGGACTGAAGCGGCACCCTAGCGATATGGGCATGAGCCCCCGGTGCGGCGAGGCGACGCGTCCGACGCCTCAGTCGGGGTACGCCGCGTAGCGGGGCAGGTCCTCGTCCAGGCGCAGCCAGGACAGGGCACTGTCCGCGAAGATGTGATAGCCGGCGGGATGCGCCTCGGCATCGTCCAGGGTCGCCAGCGTGACGTCCAGCTCGTCCGGAGAGGTCTCGTCCCGGAAGGTGATCTGGGCGCCGCAGTCGGGGCAGAACCCGCGCTCGCAGCTCGGCGAGGACCGCCAGACCTTCGGGCGGCCCTTCGTCACCTGGAACGCCGTGGACGGCACGGTCAACCAGGTCACGGCCACGGCCCCGGCGGCCCGGCGGCACATGCTGCAATGGCAGTGGGCGATGTCCTTGATGGGACCGGTGACGCGGTAGCGGATGCCGCCGCAGAGGCAGCCGCCTTCGTGGCTCTCTTCGCTCATGGGCTTAACTCGCAGACGACGGGGGTGTGGTCGGACGCCTTCGGCCAGCCGCGCGGCGTGGTGTCGATCTCGCAGCCTTGCAGACGGTCGGCGGCCCGCGGCGAGAGCAGCAGGTGGTCGATGCGCAGGCCGTCGTCGTTGCGGAAGGCGGCGCCGTAGTCCCAGTAGGTGTAGACGTGCTTCTCGCCGTGCAGCGCCCGCCAAGCCTCGGTGTAGCCGAGGTGGAGCAGGGCGCGGAAGCGGTTGCGCGTCTCCGGCTGTACCAGGGCGTCGCCGGCCATCGCCTTGGGGTCGTGGATGTCGTCGTCGCTGGGCGCGCAGTTGTAGTCGCCGGCCAGGACGGTCGGCTGCTCGCGCTTCAGCAGGTCGCGGGCATGCGCGTGCAGGCGCTCCATCCAGCGCAGCTTGTAGGCGAACTTCTCCGTGCCGATCGGGTTGCCGTTGGGCAGGTAGATGGAGGCGACGCGAATCCCGCAGGTCTCCGCCTCGATGTAGCGCGCCTGGTCGTCGCCGTCCGCGTCCGGGCCGGGCAGGCCCGCCGTCACCTCGCGGATGTTGTCGCGCGAGAGGATGGCCACGCCGTTGTAGGCCTTCTGGCCGTGCACCGCCGCGGTGTAGCCCGCCGCCTCGACCTCCAGACGCGGGAAGGCGTCCTCGGTGCACTTCAGCTCCTGCAGCAGGATGATATCGGGCCGGGCCGTGCGCGCCCAGTCGACCAGGTGGCCGGCCCGCTGCTTGATCGAATTCACGTTCCAGGTGGCGATCTTGATATTCTGCATAATCAGAGAATTATAAGTCGTTGTTCTGGTGATTGGCCAGGGCGGTCCGCCGGACGACGCGCCTGTGTCGGAGGTGATGATACGCGCCGCCGCCCCGTCTCGCCACCCGAGTACGACACCTTGTCCGGCAAGGGTGCGTCATGGCGCGCCCTTGAACATTGCCGGATCGAATGCCCAGCGTCGGGGCCACGGTCACGCGGACCGGCCGGTGATGATCCGACCCGGCCCGTCGACCGAACAAGCAAGTGTCGAAACCATAAAATCAGTAGACAGGAGAGATACGATGTCCGACGTCTCGAAGACGCCGCGCACGCGTCGCGGCGTGTTGAAGCTCGCGGCGGCGCTGCCGGCGGCCTTGGCGACCATCCCGGTGGTTCTCGCCGGTCGCGGGGCCGAGGCCGCGAAGATGCCCAGGCAGCAGGCCCAGTATCAGCCCGATCCGAACGGTGACCAGAAGTGCGCGAACTGCCGCTTCTACATCGAGGGCGAGGGCGGTGGCCCCGGCAAGTGCCAGGTCGTCGAGGGCGATATCGCGCCGGAAGCCTGGTGCGCGCTTTACGCCCCGCAGGGCTGACCCCGCCGGCGGAGCGCGCCGCTGGCGCGCTCCGCCGTCGCTCGGCCGTTTCCCCGTAACCGTCCAGGGGCGCGACGGCGTTCAGGCGGCTTCCGATTCGCGCAGGGCGGCGACGGCGCGCGCGACCTCGTCCGCGGGCGCGAGGCGTGGCTGCCACTTCAGCCGCGTCGTGGCCTTCTCGGTGTCGAGGCGCAGATCGCCGAGGAGGCGATCGACGTCCCGGCCCCGGCCGATCGCCCGCAGGCCGGCCGCCAGCACGGGGCGCGCCACGGGCAGAAAGCGCGGCGTTTGCCCGAAAGCCTCGCAGGCCAGGGCATAGAGGTCGCCGGTGGCGAGGTCGACGCCGTCGCTCACCAGGAAGGTCTCGCCGGCCGCGGCGGGCCGCGTCGCCGCCAGCTCCAGAAAGCTGCACAGGTTGGACAGGCCGACGACGCTGCGCCGGTTCGCGCGGGCGGCGCTGGGCACCGGCCGGCCGCGCGCCGCCCAGTCGAGCAGGCGGCGGAAGTTGCCCTTGGCGTGCGGGCCATAGACCAGCGGCGGCCGCACAATGCAGAGATCCAGCGAGCCGTCGCCGGCCAGGCGGCGCAGCGCGGCCTCCGCCTCCAGCTTGGATTCGGCGTAGGGGTCGGCCGGCGCGAAGGGCGAATCCTCGCGCACGCGCTTGCCACCGCTGGTCGGGCCGTGCACCGTCGCCGAGCTGACGAAGACGAAACGGCGCACCCCGGCGTCCCGGGCGGCCTCGGCGACCCGCAGCGTGCCCTGGACGTTGATCTCGTGGACCTGCCGGGCCGCCTCGGGATCGTGCGCGAGGTCGGCATGCGCCTGGCCGGCGAGATGAATGACCGCGTCGAGGCCGGCGAAGGCGTCGGGACTGACGCCGTCCGGGCGCGCCAGGTCGAGAAAGCCCGATTGCAGCCGCGCCATCTCGGGCTGTGCCGTCACCATCGGGGAGACGCGGCGGGACAGCGCGCGCACGCAATGGTCCGCCTCCAGCAGGTGCGGCAGAAGCTGACGGCCGATGAAACCGCCGGGGCCGGTCAGGCCGATGCGCCGCGGCGCCGATGAACTCGACCCTGAATTCGCGAGCATGGCGGAAGATTAGGCGAGTCGCGTCTGCTTGGCGAGCGATTCGGCGCAGGCCGGATTGGCCCCGTGGCGCGGCTGCGCTAAGCTGCGCCGAGGATCGGGAGAGTGGCGATGGACGACGCCTTCGAGACCGGCGACTGGACGGTCCAGGTCAGCAGCCTGCCGCATGCCGTGGCCGAGGCCTGCGCCGTCGCGGGGCTCTCGCCCAACGCGGTGGAGCTGCGCGATCTGGCGGTGGTCAACGCCAAGCCCTCGGCCAGTGGGGCCGCGGTGCGCTGTCCCTCGTACTTCTGCGACCGCACGGGCTTCGTGCTGGTGCTGGCCTATCTGGTGCGCAACCATCTGCCTTTCGAGCTGGAAATGTTCCTGGAGACGGGCCGCGGCGGCGCCGCCTATCGGCTGCACCCGGCGCTGGATGCGCACTCGCGCGCGCTGCTGGCCGAAATCGATCCGCGCCAGGCGGAGGAGATCGCGGACCTGCAAGAGCGCGCGGCGCGGGTGTTCGAGCGCCTGCGCCACGGCCACCTGATCGAGGAGGGGTGAGGCGGTACGCCACGTGTTTTGCGGGGAGATGGCCGGGTCAAGCCCGGCCAGGACGTAACCTGCGGGGCGCGGGCTCCCGACCGCGCCCCGAACGTTTTCCTGCTGTGCGTGAGGTAAACGTTCCGGTCGGGGACAGGAGCCCCCGACCGGCAAAGGTAGCCTGCCGGACGAGCCCAAGCCGGCGCCTCAAATGGAGAACGACGCCCCGCAGCCGCAGGAGCTGCTGGCGTTGGGGTTGCGCACCTCGAAGTAGGAGCCGATCAGGTCCTCGACGAAGTTCAGCTCCGAGCCCGCCAGCAGCTCCAGCGAGATCTCGTCGATCACCACCGCCACGCCGTCGCGCCGGAACACCCGGTCGTCCTCGTTCACCTGCTTGTCGAAATCGAAGCCGTAGCGGAAGCCGGAGCAGCCGCCGCCGGAGACCGAGACCCGCAGCATGAGGTCATGGTCGCCTTCCTGCGCGAGCAGCGCGGCAATGCGCCGGGCGGCGCTGTCGCTGATCTGGATGCTGTCGGCGGTGTCGATCGTCGCTGCCTCAGACACGGCGCAACTCCTCTGCCGGACCGGTTGATGACGCCCATCATCTATGTAAGCAACGCCGGAGGTCTGTCAAATCACGTCCCTTGCGGTTAGGGTCGCGGCCATGCCCCCGCCCACAGCCCACGCCCAGGAACTTGCCCCCTTCGCCAGCGATCCGGCAAGGAGCCGCGGCCGCCGCCTGACCGAGCCGGAGAGCGCGACGCGCACCTGCTTTCAGCGCGACCGCGACCGCATCGTCCACGCCCGCGCCTTCCGCCGCCTGCAATACAAGACGCAGGTCTTCGTCTACCACGAGGGCGACTACTTCCGCACCCGGCTGACCCACTCGCTGGAGGTGGCGCAGATCGCCCGCTCCATCAGCCGCGCGCTTGGCCTCAACGAGGACCTGGCGGAGGCGGTGGCGCTGGCGCACGACCTGGGGCACACGCCCTTCGGCCACGCCGGCGAGGACGCGCTGCAGGCGCTGCTGGCCGAGCAGGGCGGCTTCGACCACAACTTCCAGACCTTCCGCATCGTCACGGAGCTGGAGCAGCGCTACGCCGAGTTCGACGGCCTGAACCTGACCTGGGAGACCCTGGAAGGGGTGGTGAAGCACAACGGCCCGCTGCACGACCCCTGGCCGAGCCTCCGGCGTTACTGCGAGGGCTTCGACCTGGAGCTGGGGACCTACGCGGGGCCGGAGGCGCAGGTGGCGGCGCTGGCCGACGACATCGCCTACAACAACCACGACATCGACGACGGCCTGCGCGCCGGGCTGTTCGCCATCGACGACCTGGCCGAGGTGCCGCTGGTCGGCCCGGTGTTCGACGAGGTGCGCCGGCGCTATCCGGGACTCGAGGCGAGCCGCGTCATCCACGAGGCGGTGCGCCGCCTGATCGACCGCATGGTGGGCGACCTGCTGGCGGAGACGCGCCGACGCCTGGCCGACCTGAACCCCCAAGGCACGGAGGAGGTGCGTCAGGCTGGCGGGCCGGTGGTTGCGTTTTCCGACGACATGCGCGAGAACGACCGCGCGCTGAAGGCGTTCTTGTTCCGGCGCATGTACCGCCACCACAAGGTGAACCGGATGACCGCCAAGGTGCGGCGCGTGGTGCGGGAGATGTTCGAGGCCTACCTCGAAAACCCGCAGTGCCTGCCGCCCGAATGGCAGGCGCGCGCGGCCGGGCTGTCCGCGCGGGCGTACGCCCGCCTGGTGGCCGACTATATCGCCGGGATGACCGACCGCTACGCCCTGCAGGAACATCGCAAGCTTTTCGACATCGACGCGGCGACATAGATGAACTTCTTCAACGACTTCCGCGAAAGGATCATCGGCGAGCTGGGCGCCCTGGCCGAGGCCGGCGTGCTGCCCGCGGGCCTGGACACGGCCAACGTCAAGGTGGAGCCGCCGCGCGACCCCGCGCACGGCGACCTCGCGACCAACGCCGCCATGGTGCTGGCCAGGCCGGCCGGCATGAAGCCGCGCGAGCTGGCCGAGCCCCTGGCCGAACGGCTGCGCGCGCTGGACGGCGTGGCGGCGGTGGAGGTCGCCGGCCCCGGCTTCGTCAACCTGCGCCTGAGCGACGGTTTCTGGGCGGAGATGCTGGCGACGATCCTGCGCGCCGGCAGCGACTGGGGCCGCCTGGACATCGGGCGGGGGCGCAAGGTCAACGTGGAGTACGTCTCCGCCAATCCGACCGGGCCGCTGACCGTGGGCCACGCGCGCGGCGCCGTGGTGGGCGACGCGCTCGCCGGGCTGCTGGAGCGCGTCGGCTACGACGTCTGCCGCGAGTACTACGTCAACGACGCCGGGGCGCAGGTCGACACCCTGGCGCGCTCGGCCTATCTGCGCTACCGCGAGGCGCTGGGCGAGGACATCGGCGAGATTCCGGCCGGCCTGTACCCCGGCGACTATCTGAAGGACGTGGGCCGCGCGCTGGCCGAGCGCGACGGCGCGCGCTGGCTGGACGCGCCCGAGAGCGACTGGCTGCCCGAGGTGCGCGCGTTCACGATCGCGCGCATGCTGGGCTGGATCAAGGACGACCTGGCGGCGCTGGGCGTGCGCCAGGAAAGCTTTGTCTCGGAACGCGAACTGGTCGCGCGCGGGCTGGTCGAGGAGGTCTTGCACGAGCTGGAGGCGCGCGGGCTGATCTACACCGGCGTGCTGGAGCCGCCCAAGGGCAAGAAGCCGGAGGACTGGGAGCCGCGCCCGCAGACGCTGTTCAAGGCCAGCGAATTCGGCGACGACACCGACCGGCCGATCCGCAAGGCCGACGGCTCCTTCACCTACTTCGCCAACGACATGGCGAACCACCTGGACAAGTTCCGCCGCGGCTATCCCACGATGATCAACGTCTGGGGCGCCGACCACGGCGGCTACGTCAAGCGCATGAAGGCGGCGGTGAAGGCGCTGACCCAGGGGGAGGGCGAGCTGCACATCCTGCTGTGCCAGCTCGTGAAGCTGCTGCGCGGCGGCGAGCCGGTGAAGATGTCCAAGCGCGCCGGCACCTTCGTCACCCTGCGCGAGGTGGTCGACGAGGTCGGCAAGGACGTCGTGCGCTTCATCATGCTGACGCGCAAGAACGACGCGCCGCTCGACTTCGACCTGGAGAAGGTGCTGGAGCAGAGCAAGGACAATCCGGTCTTCTACGTGCAGTACGCTCATGCGCGCTGTCATTCCGTGCTGCGCCACGCCGGCGTTGAAGTGCCGGACATCGCGCTGGACAGCACGAGCCTGGCAGCGGCGCGGTTGGCGTGCTTGACCGACTCGGAAGAGCTTGCGTTAATCAAGCAATTGGCGGCGTGGCCGCGCTGTCTCGAAGGCGCGGCGGAGGCCTATGAGCCGCATCGGGTCGCGTTCTACTTGTACGAGGTGGCGGCGATCTTCCACGGTCTCTGGACCAAGGGCAAGGACGACGCGAGCTTGCGGTTCCTTCTCCCTCAGGACCGAGAGTTGACGCAGGCGCGCCTCGCGCTTGTGCGGGCGGTCCAGCAGGTGATCGCCTCCGGCCTTGAGGTCATGGGGGTCGAGCCGGTCGAGGAGATGCGCTGATGGCGCTGTTTCGCCGGCGCAGGCGGGGCGGTCGCGAGCCCGCGGAAGAGCGGGACGACGACTTCGACGGCCCGGCGGACCCCGACGACGACCTGCGGGATGAGGATTACGAGGACGAGTTCGTCGAGGACGACCTGGAAGACGAGGCGCCAGCGCGCGGCGGGTGGCTCGGCACGCTCTCGCGCGGCGTCGGCGCCGGGATCGTGGCCGCCGTGGTGGTTGTCGGGCTCTACTATGCCTACTCCTGGGGCGTGGGCCATCGGGAGCGCCCCCTGCATCGCAGCGAGCTGCCCGTGGTCACGGCGGAGGAGGGACCGGAGAAGGTCCGTCCCGAGGACCCCGGCGGCATGGAGGTGCCCCACCAGGACAAGCTGTTGCTCAACGAGGGCGGCGCCCCGGAGGGCGAGCCGAAGGTCGAGCGCCTGCTGCCGCGGCCGGAGGACCCGCAGCCCTTGCCGGAGGCGGAGCGCGCGGGCGAGCGCGCGGCCGGGGCGGGCGAATCCGAAGCCCCGACCGGCGGTGCGGCGTCGGCGGCGGGCGGCGGCGATGCCGCTGCCGCTGCCGCCTCCAGGAACGCGGCGCCGGCGTCCTCCGAGGCCACCGATGGCGGCGCGGCGTCGGTCGCCGGGGCCGGCGAGCCGGCAAGCGAGGTCGGGATGCCGGAGGCGCCGACCGCGCCCAGCGAACAGCCGCAACCGGGCGCGGCTGACAGCGATGAAGGTGGGCGCGCGCCGGCGCCGGCCACCGCGGGCGAGGAGGGCGAACCTTCCGGAGGGGCCGAGGCCGATGCGGCGACGGCGCCCGATCCGGTCGCCGAGCCGGCGCCGCCCCGGCCGCGGCCCGGCGATGCCCTGGTCCAGCTCGCGGCCTTCCGCGACAAGGCCACGGCGGAGCGCGTCTGGGGGCAGTTGCGCACCCGCTTTCCGAACGTCCTGGGCGATCAGCGCCTGATCCTTCAGGCGGTCGAGATCGAGGGCAAGGGCACCTTCTGGCGCGTGCGCACCGGCCCGTTCCCCAATCGCGCCACGGCCCGCGACGTCTGCACGCAGCTCAAGGCGCGGGACCAGGCCTGTCTCGTGGTGACGCAGTAGCCGTGCCGTGCGCCGTCGTCCTCGGATGCAGCGGTCCCCGCCTGACGGCGGAGGAGCGCCGCTTCTTCGCCGAGGCCGATCCGGTCGGCTTCATTCTGTTCGCGCGCAACTGCGAGAGCCCCGAGCAGGTGCAGATCCTCGTGGACTCGCTGCGCGAGACCGTCGGCCGCGCCGAGGCGCCGGTGCTGATCGACCAGGAGGGCGGCCGGGTCGCGCGGCTCAAGCCGCCGCACTGGCGCGCCGCGCCGGCGCCGGCCACCTTCGGCCGCCTGGCGGAGAGCGATGCGGAGGCGGCGGCGCGGGCGGCCTGGCTCAACGCCCGTCTGCTGGCCCTCGATCTGGCGGCGCTCGGCATCACGGTGGACTGCACCCCCGTGCTCGACCTGCGCCTGCCCGAGGGCCACGCCGTGATCGGCGATCGCGCCTTCGCCGACGATCCGGCGCGCGTGGCCAGGCTGGGCGCGCGGGTCTGCGCGGGGCTGGAGGCCGGCGGCGTGCTGCCCGTGGTGAAGCACGTTCCCGGACACGGCCGGGCGCGGGTGGACAGCCACCTGGATCTGCCGGTCGTCGAAGCGCCCCGGGATGTCCTTGAGGCGAGCGACTTCCGGCCCTTCGCGGCGCTGCGGGATGCCCCCTGGGCGATGACGGCGCACGTCGTCTACAGCGCGCTGGACTCCGACCGACCGGCCACGACCTCGCCCCAGGTCATCGCGGAGGTGATTCGCGGCCACATCGGCTTCGACGGCGTGCTTGTCTCCGACGACCTCTCGATGCAGGCCCTGCGCGGCGATCTTCGGTCGCGGACGCGGGCGGCGCTGGCCGCGGGCTGCGACCTGGTGCTGCACTGCAACGGCGACCCGGCGGAGATGACGGCCGTTGTGGAGGCCGCCGCGCCGCTGTACGAGGCCGCGGCGCGGCGCCTCTGGGCGGCGGAGCAGCGGCGGCGCGAGGCCTGGACGGCCGGCTTCGACGCCGAGGCGGCACGGCGGGACCTGGACGACCTGTTGGCCCGCGCGCCCGGCGCGCGGTAAAAAAGGACGCCATGAGCGAACAGCCGCCGTTCGAGGAAGATCGGCCCGAGGCCGCGCCCGACCGCGAGCCCGTGCAGCTCGTCCTCGACCTGCACGGCTACGAGGGGCCGATCGACGCGCTGCTCCAGCTCGCCCGCGAGCAGAAGGTCGACATCACCCGCATCTCCATCCTGGATCTGGCCGAGCAGTACCTGGAATTCGTGCGCGAGGCCCGGCGCCTGCGGCTGGAGCTGGCGGCCGATTACCTCGTGATGGCGGCCTGGCTGGCCTACCTGAAGTCGCGCCTGCTGCTGCCCCGGCCGGAAGACGAGGAGGCGGAGCCCAGCGGCGCCGAGATGGCCGCCGCCCTGCGCTTCCAGCTTCAGCGCCTCCAGGCGATGCAGGAGGCCGGGCAGAAATTGCTGCGCCAGCCGCGCCTGGGCCGCGACGTCTTCGCGCGCGGCGCGCCGGAGGAAATCCCGGTCGTCACCGTGCCGCGCCACGACTGCTCGCTCTACGACCTCCTGCGCGCCTATGCCGACCAGCGCGGGCGTGTCGAGGCCAGCAGCCTGCGCGTCGACCCGCTGGATCTGGACTCCGTGGAGGCCGCCATCGGCCGCCTGCGCCGGCAACTCGGCGCGGTGCCATCCTGGCGCACGCTGTTCAGCTTCCTCGGCCCGGAACTCGGCGACGGCCTGCAGCGGCGCTCGGCGGTGGCAGCGACCTTCGCCGCCAGCCTGGAACTCTGCCGCGAGGGGGAGGTGGAGCTGCGCCAGGACGCCACCTTCGGCCCGCTCTTCCTGCGCGCGAAGGCGACGGACGGCGCCGGCGCCGAGCCCGACTCGCCGGGCGAGGACGACCCGCGATGAGCGATCCGCGCTTCGAGCAGCTTCGCATCCTGGAGGCCGTGCTCTTCGCGTCCAGCGAGCCGCGCACGCCCGCCGAGCTGGCCCGGCACCTGCCCGCCGACGCCGAGGTCGACTCCCTGCTCGCGGAGCTGGAGTCGCTCTATGCCGGGCGCGGCGTGGTGCTGCGGCGGATCGGCGAGGCCTGGGCCTTCCGCACCGCGCCCGACCTGGCGGGCCGCCTGCGCATCGAGCAGACCGTCACCCGCAAGCTGTCGCGCGCCGCCGTGGAGACGCTGGCCATCATCGCCTATCATCAGCCGGTGACCCGCGCCGAGATCGAGGAGATCCGCGGCGTGGGCCTCAGCAAGGGGACGCTCGACACCCTGCTGGAGGCCGGCTGGGTGCGCCCGCGCGGCCGGCGCCAGACGCCCGGCCGCCCGGTCACCTGGTGCACGACCGCCGCCTTCCTGGACCATTTCGGGCTGTCCAGCCTGCAGGACCTGCCGGGCGTGGAGGAACTGAAGGCCGCCGGCCTGCTGGACGCGCGGCCGGCCCTGACGGCGCTGAGCGCGCGCGGCGAGCTGGGCGAGGCGGGGGCGGGCGAGACGCGGGCGCCCGCGGCGGAAGAGGCGCTCGACCCGGACTTCGGCGAGCATCTGGTGGATACGACCGACGACGAAACACAAGGTGACTGAGCCATGAGCGACGAGATCGACACGACAAGACTGGTGCGCGATCTGGCCACGCACGAGGGCTTGCCCAGAAAGGCCATCGCCCGCGCCCGCGATCAGCGGGACAAGGCGATCCCCGTCTTTCTCGACATTCTGGACCGGGCGACGGCGGGCGATCTCAACGCCGACGAGCTCGACGCGCTGTTTATAATTGTTCATCTTCTCGGCGAATTCCGGGAAACACGTGCCTTCGCGCCGTTGATGCGCGTCCTGGCCGATCCGGAGGAACTTGCGGATTTCCTTCTTGGCGACGCGGTGACGGAAACCCTGGCGGGCGTGGTCATCAACGTCTTCGACGGCGACGCGGAGACCCTGGAAAGACTGATCGTCGATTCCTCCGTTGAGATATGGACCCGGAACGCGCTCCTCGACGCCTGGACCTATCTGGTCGCCAACGGCCGCATCGATCGCGAGCGCGCCCTGCGCTTCCTGACCGATTGGTCGCGCCGGCCCTTCAGCCAGGACGACGATGCCGTCTGGTCCGCCTGGCTGGTCTCCGTGGCGATGCTGGGGTTCGAGGAGCTGCATCCCGCGGCCCTGGACGTGGCGGACACACTCTATTTCGGACCCGTCGCCTACACCGACCGCGCGGGCTTCCAGCGGCTCGCCAGGGCGGCGGCGGAAAGCGCGGACATCAACCCCCTGCTGCGCGAGGAGAACATCGCGCCCTTCGAGGATACCGTCGCCACCTTCGAGACGTGGACCTTCCCGGACGCCGACGAATTCGACGGGGCATTGGCGGCGAAGACGCGCCGCTACGGCTACGACGACCTCTTCGCGGACCTGGACGACAAGGCCCCCGCCGCCTGGGAGCCGGAGGTCAATCCCTATCGCCACGTCGGCCGCAACGACCCCTGTCCCTGCGGCAGCGGCAAGAAGTTCAAGAAATGCTGCCTGCGGTGAGCGCTGCGGGGACTGTCTTGTCGGCCTTGAGTTGGGTGCATTTGCCGGTCGGGGGCTTGCCCCCGACCGGAACGTTTCTCTCGTGAGCAATAGGAAAACGTCCGGGGCGCGGGCAAGCCCGCGCCCCGCAAGGACACGCGAGCGCGTGCCCCGAGCCGGCGTCGCATCGCGCCACGGCGTTGAAGCGGGCGCGCCGATCGCATATCTGCTTGACGGGAACGCACGGAGGCTTGCGGGACGGTGAGCGACGCGGCGACGGATATTCTGCGGCTGGAGCATGTCAGCCACTGGTATGACGAGGTGCGGGCGCTCGACGACCTGACGCTCGGCGTGGGCGCGGGCGAGGTGGTCTGCCTGCTGGGCCCGTCGGGATGCGGCAAGACCACGGCGCTGCGCATCGCCGCCGGGCTGGAGACGCTGCAGACCGGGCGCGTCCTTCTCGACGGCCAGCCGATCGCCGACGACCGGCGCCACCTGCCGCCGGAGGACCGCTCGATCGGGCTGGTCTTCCAGGACTATGCGCTGTTTCCCCATCTCTCGGTGCTGGACAACGTGACCTTCGGCCTGCGCCATCTGCCGGCGCGCCAGCGGCGCGCGCGGGCGCTGGAGGTGCTGGGCCAGGTCGGCATGGCGGAGATGGCGGAGGCGCATCCGCACATGCTCTCCGGCGGCCAGCAGCAGCGAGTGGCGGTGGCGCGCGCGCTGGCGCCGCAGCCGCGGGTCATGCTGCTGGACGAGCCCTTCTCGGGCCTGGACGCCGCGCTGCGCAACCAGATCCGCGACGAGACCCTGCATGTGCTCAAGGCCAACGGCGCGGCCACGCTGATGGTCACCCACGATCCCGAGGAGGCCATGTTCATGGCCGACCGCGTGGCGCTGATGCGCGCCGGCCGCCTGGTCCAGCTCGGGCCGCCGGCCACGCTCTACAACGCCCCGGCCGATCACTTCGTGGCCGGGTTCTTCGGCGACGTGAACCGGGTGCGCGGCCGAGTCTCCCAGGGACGGGTGGCGACGCCGCTGGGCGAGCTGGACGCCGCGGGCCTGGCCGACGGCACCGAGGTGGAGGTGTTGATCCGCCCGGAAGCTCTGCGCCTGCAGCCGCTGGGACCGGAACGCGACGGCGCCCGCTCGCCGGCGCGGGTCATGGCGGCGCGGCTGCTCGGCAGCAGCTCGATGCTGCACCTCCGGCTCGACACGGGCGGCGCCGCGGACGCCAACGGCGTCGACGGCGACGCGCTGCACCTGCATGCGCGCATCCCCGGCCGCTTCCTGCCGCAGGAGAATTCGCTGCTGGAAATTCACTTGGACAGGAGTCAAACTTTTGTTTTTCCGACCGGACCGGTCGGGTAGGCTCGACGCGCGCGGGGCCGTTGCGGGCCGGCCGGGTTTTTGCGATAGTCCGCGCGGGCAACCGTATCTAGCTGACTCTTGGGAGATCCCTGATGGGAACCTTTAGTATCTGGCACTGGCTCATCGTTCTCGCGGTCGTTCTCTTGCTGTTCGGCGGCGGCGGAAAGATTCCGAAGCTGATGAAGGACGTCGGCTCGGGCATCAACGCCTTCAAGAGAGGCTTGAAGGACGAGGAGAAGGCCAAGGCCGAAGGCGAGGACGACAGCGAGGAGGGCGAGCCGAAGGCGATCGAGGCGACGGCGAAGCACGAGGCGCAGAGCCAGAGCGAGGATCGCAAGGCCGCCAACGGCTGAACGCCGGCAAGCCGACAAGCGACCGGCCGAATTCCCGTGCCGCTTCAGCGGCCAATAGCGTAATCTGGGTCCGCCATGTTGGACATCGGTTGGTCCGAAATGGCGATGATCGCCTTGTTGGCGCTCATCGTCATCGGACCGAAGGATCTGCCCCGTGTGATGCGCACCGTTGGACAGTGGGTGCGCAAGGCGCGCGGCATTGCCCGCGACTTCCAGTCGAGCCTGGACGAGATGATCCAGGACGACGAGTTGAAGGAGGCGCGGCGGCAGATCGAGGCCCAGACCCGGCACTTCCAGGAACGCGAGAGTTTCGGCATCGGCAAGGAGCTGGAGCGCCACGTCGATTCCAGCGGCACGATACGCGAGACTTCCGAGGACCTGGACAAGGCGGTGAAGGACGACCCCACCGGCCCGGACAACAGCCGCGACGCCGCGCCGAAAGCGAAGTACAGCGCCACGCAAACGCCGGTGGCACCCGGCAATTCGCTGGCCGCCGGCAAGCCGGCCGCTGACGCGGAAAGCGAATCCCCGGACGAAGGCAAGGCGGGGACGGCGGAAAAGTCCGGCCGGCCGCCGGAGCGGGAGCGGGAACCGGAGCCCGCGGTGGAGTACGTTCCGCGGCCGCCGCGGCCGGGCGGCAGCTCCAACAGCGGCGAGTCCTGAGCGCCGCGCGCCGCCGGGGCAGTCCAGTGACACGTGCCACCTGAAGAGAAACCGATGCTTGACGGGGAAGGACGCGGCGAGGCGTGAGCGAAGACACTTATGACGACCGGCAGATGCCGCTCATGGAGCATCTCATCGAGCTCCGCCAGCGGTTGCTGTATTCCGTGGGCGCGCTCTTTGTCGGCTTTATCGTCTGTTTCTACTTCGCCGAGGGCCTGTTCAACTTCCTCGTGGACCCGCTCGCGAAGATTCTCCTGGACCGCGGGCTGGACGAGGGCTACCGGCGGCTGATCTATACCGACCTGACGGAGGTGTTCTTCACCTACATCAAGGTCGCCTTCTTCTTCGGCGCCTTCATCACCTGTCCGATCTTCCTGGCGCAGATCTGGCTGTTCGTCGCGCCCGGCCTCTACCGACACGAGAAAATGGCGCTGCTGCCCTTCATGGTGGCCTCGCCCATCCTCTTCTTCGCCGGCGGCGCCCTGGTCTATTTCGCCATCTTCCCGCTGGCCTGGGAGTTCTTCCTGTCCTTCGAGACCAGCGGGACCGGGCCGGGCAACGTGCCGATCCAGCTCGAGCCGAAGGTCAACGAGTACCTCGGCCTGGTGATGAAGCTGATCTTCGCCTTCGGGCTGTGCTTCCAGCTTCCCGTCCTGATGACGCTGCTGGCGCGCGTGGGGCTGGCGAGCTCCGAGGGCATGAAGCAGAAGCGCAAGTACGCCATTGTCGGCGTCTTCATCGTGGCCGCCATCTTCACGCCGCCGGACCCGCTCAGCCAGATCAGCCTCGCCATCCCGATCATTCTGCTCTACGAGGTGTCGATCTGGATGGCGCGCCTGGTCGAGAAGAAGAAGGCCCGGGAAGAGGCGGAGATCGAGCGTGAACTCGGCAATGACTGAGCCGCGGCGCGGCCGGCCAGGACTTGCGGACTCCCGGTCGTTGTCCTGGCCGGCTGACTCGCGTTTTATCAAGAGCGCTGGCGTTGGGTAACTGTTGGCGACACAATTGGTGACCAGCAGGGGGACGCCCGGAATGGAATCGCCCCGGCCTGCGGCCGCTCAGCGGCGGCGCGACGGCCCGGACCGAGGTCGCGGCCTCGCCCGATCTCAACCTCGCCGTCATCGGCAACTGCAGCTTCGCCGCGCTGATCGACGCGAGAGCCCGGATCGTCTGGAGCTGCCTGCCCCGCTTCGACGGCGACCCCGTCTTCAGCGCCCTGGTCGACGACCATCGCGGCGCCGAGCAGGGTTTCTGGGACATCGAGCTGCTCGACTTCGAGCATGCCGAGCAGCGCTACCGGCGCAATTCGGCGGTCCTGGAGACCGTGCTGCACGACCGGCAGGGCGGGTCCGTGGAGGTCGTGGACTTCGCGCCGCGCTTCAAGCAGTACGGCCGCACCTTCCGGCCGACGACGTTCGTCCGCCGGCTGCGGCCCTGAAAGCGTCTCCAACGGGCGCGAGGAAAACGTTCCGGTCGCGGGCGACACGAAGTCGACGCCAAAGGCGTCTAGCCCCGCGACCGGCGGGGCGGGGGCTTGCCCCCGCCCCGAACATTTCCCCGCTGCCCGTGACGACAACGTTCCGGGCGAGGCCGGAGACCCCGCCCGGCAAGACGTTGTGATGGAGGCAGAGCGTCCGCGGACGTCAGCATCCGTCAGCATCATCGCGCGCCAGGTGGACGCGGAGAGCGGCCCGCCCCCGCGCGGCGCGCCTCGGCCATGGACGGGCGTCGCGCGAACCCGTATAACGCGGGCGGATCCAAAACGCCGACGACACCCTTCGATTCCGCGATAAAGCCCTCATGTTCGACCTCAAGTGGATTCGCGAAAACCCCGAGGACTTCGACACGGCGATGCGCCGGCGCGGCCTGGCGCCGCAATCCCCGCGCGTGCTGGAGCTGGACCGCGAGCACCGCGCCGCCCAGACCGCGCTGCAGGAGATGCAGAGCCGGCGCAACGCCGCGTCCAAGGACATCGGCCAGAAGATGAAGGCCGGCGCGCGCGAGGCCGCCGAGGCGCTGAAGGCCGAGGTCGCCGACCTCAAGCAACGCATGGAGGCGACCGAGGCCGAGGCCGACCGTCTGGCGCGGGAGCTGGATGACTTGTTGTCCGGCCTGCCCAACATCCCGGCCGAGGACGTGCCCGACGGCGAGGACGAGAGCGCGAACGTCTGCCTGCGCACCTGGGGCGAACCGCCGGAGTTCGACTTCGCGCCGCGCCAGCACTTCGAGCTGGGCGAGGCGCTGGGCGAGATGGACTTCGAGGCGGCGGCCAAGCTGTCGGGCGCGCGCTTCGTGGTGATGCGCGGCCGCGTGGCGCGGCTGCACCGGGCGCTGGCGCAGTTCATGATCGACCTGCACATCCAGGAGAACGGCTATCTGGAGGTGGCGCCGCCGGCGCTGGTGCGCGACCGCGCGCTCTTCGGCACCGGCCAGCTTCCCAAGTTCGGCGAGGACCTGTTCCGCACCACCGACGACTACTGGCTGATTCCCACGGCCGAGGTGCCGCTGACCAACCTGGCGGCCGAGGAGATCCTGGACGAGGACGACCTGCCGCGGCGCTACACGGCCCTGACCCCGTGCTTCCGCGCGGAGGCGGGCGCGGCCGGCAAGGACACCCGCGGCATGCTGCGCCAGCACCAGTTCGAGAAGGTGGAGCTGGTTTCCATCGCCCATCCCGACCACTCGGCGGCGGAGCACGAGCGCATGACCGCCTGCGCCGAGACGGTGCTGCGGCGGCTGGAGATTCCCTACCGCGTGATGGTGCTGTCGACCGGCGACATGGGCTTCGCCGCGCGGAAGACCTACGACATCGAGGTCTGGCTGCCGGGGCAGGGCACCTACCGCGAGATCTCGAGCTGCTCCAACTGCGGCGACTTTCAGGCGCGGCGCATGAAGGCGCGCTTCCGGCCCAGGGGGGAGAAGCACACCCGTTTCGTCCACACCCTCAACGGCTCCGGCATCGCCGTCGGCCGGGCCCTGATCGCGGTGATGGAGAACCACCAGCGCGCCGACGGCTCGATCGCCGTGCCGCCGGCGTTGCGCCCCTACCTCGGCGGCCTGGAGGTCATTGCCCCCGATGCCTGAACAACGCCGGCCGATCGACCTCGCCAAGGCGCGCATCCTGGTCACCAACGACGACGGCGTTCAGGCGTCGGGAATCGAGGTGCTGGAACGGGTCGCGCGGACGCTGAGCGACGACGTCTGGGTGGTGGCGCCGGAGACCGAGCAGTCGGCCACCAGCCACTCGCTGACCGTGCGCCGGCCGCTGCGGCTGCGTCGGCTCGACGACCGCCGCTACTCGGTGGACGGCACGCCGACCGACAGCGTCGTGGTGGCGGTCGGCCACGTGCTCAAGGACCGCAAGCCCGATCTCGTGCTGTCGGGCGTCAACCAGGGCGGCAACATGGGCGAGGACGTGCTCTACTCGGGCACCGTGGCGGCGGCGATGGAGGCCTCGCTGCTGGGCCTGCCGGCCATCGCGCTGTCGCTGGCGCGCCGGGGCAAGCCGGAGTTCGCCTGGGACACGGCCGAGCACCATGCGCCGGAGGTGATCCGCCGCATCTGCGAATTCGGCTTCTCCCCGGACATGCTGGTGAACGTCAACATTCCCAACCTGCCGCTGGACGGCGTGCAGGGCGTTCGGGTCTGCGGCCAGGGGCGGCGCGACGTGGAGACCGAGGTGGTCGAGGGCGTCGACCCCGGCGGGCGGCCCTACCTCTGGATCGGCGACTACATGTCGGACGACACCCTCGACCCGGACAGCGATCTCGCGGCCGTCAAGGCCGGCTGCGTGGCGGTGACGCCGCTGCACTTCGACCTGACGGAGCGGCGCTGGATCGACGCCCTGGAGGCCGCGTTCCGGTGAGCCTGGCGGCGCGCAAGATCCGCCTGATCATGCAGCTCCGCGAGGCGGGCATCTCCAACACCGCCGTGCTGGCCGCCATCGAGCGCGTTCCCCGCGAGGCCTTCGTCCCCGAGACCTTCCTCGACAAGGCCTACGAGAACCGCAGCCTGCCCATCGGCCTGGGCCAGACCCTCAGCGCGCCGGAGGTGGTGGCGCGCATGACCCAGGCGCTGGCCTGCGACCGGCGGATGAAGGTGCTGGAGGTCGGCACCGGCTCGGGCTACCAGGCGGCGGTGCTGTCGCGCCTGGCGCGCCGGGTCTACACCGTGGAGCGCCACCGCGCGCTGCTGAAGGCCGCCGAGCAGCGCTTCCAGGAGCTGCGGCTGCACAACATCACCGCGCGGGTCGGCGACGGCTGGCAGGGCTGGCCCGCCCAGGCGCCCTTCCAGCGCATCATCGTCACCGCCGCCGCCGCCGCGGTGCCGGGCACGCTGGTGGACCAGCTCGGCACCGGCGGGGTCATGGTCTGTCCCGTGGGCGGGCCAGCGGCGGGGCAGGACCTGTTGCGGCTGCGGCGCGGCGAGGACGAGTCGTTGCACGAGGAGAACCTGGGCCGGGTCCGCTTCGTGCCGCTGGTTTCCGGTGCGGCGGACGAGGCCGGGACCGACGCGGCGGGTGGACCCCGCGGCGGCTCTTTGGCATGAAGAGTCCGAGCGCGCGGTCGGGCGCGCCACTGCGCGGGGGGCGCATGCGCCGGGTTCTCGTTCTCGTCATCGCCGGTCTCTGGCTTGCCGCCTGCGGGCGCGGCGGCGGACCGGCGCCCGTGATCTACGGCGACGGCGGCGACTCGCCGGGGGCGGTCCCGCAAGAACGCTCGCGGCAAGCGGCGCCGCTGGCCCAGGTGGGCCAGGCCGGACTCCACACCGTGGCCCGCGGCGACACGCTGTCGGAGATTGCCCAGGCCTACGGCGTGCCCATGCGCCGACTCATTCAGGCCAACGACCTGGAGCCGCCCTATGTGCTGCGGGTCGGGCAGCGGCTGCGCATCCCGGTGCAGCGGCGCTACACCGTGCGCAAGGGCGACACCGTCTACCGCATCGCCCGGCGCTTCCAGGTGCCGATCCGCGCCATTATCGACGCCAACGACCTGGAACCGCCCTACCTGCTGCGCGTGGACCAGACGCTGTTCATCCCCGTGCCGCGCAAGCACGTGGTGAACAAGGGCGACACGCTCTATGGCATCTCCCGCGGCTACGACGTCGATCTCAGCGAGCTGGCCCGCCTCAACGGCCTCTCGCCGCCCTATACCATCACGCCCGGCCAGCAGCTCCTGATCCCCGCGAGCGGCGGGCGCGACGCGACGCAGGTGGCCCGGACCGGCGGCGAGACCGCCCCCGCCGCCGACACGGGGAAGGCCGCGTCGGCGTCCCGACCGACCGACTCCGGGAGCGGCGTTTCGACGGACAGCGATACGCCGGGCGAGGCCTCGACGAGCGGCGAGGTCCGCCAAACCGATCCGGCGGCCGGGCCAGGCTCGGCCGAGCGCCAAGTGGTCGACGTGCCGAAGCCGCCGGTGCGGCCCGCCAGCCTGGGCCGCCCGCCGCCCCGCGACATCCCGACGCCGCCGCCACGCGCGGGCGGCCGCTTCGCCTGGCCGGTCCAGGGTGAAATCGTCGCCGGCTTCGGACCTCAGGACGACGGCCTGCACAATGACGGCATCAACGTCGCGGTGCCTCGAGGCACCGCCATCAAGGCCGCCGAGAACGGCGTCGTCGCCTATGTCGGGAACGAACTGCGAGGCTTCGGCAATCTACTGCTCATCAAGCACGCGGACGACTGGATCACCGCCTATGCCCACTGCGAGCGCATCGAGGTGAAGCGCGGGGCCCGCGTCCGGCGCGGCCAGACGGTTGCTCACGTGGGCAGTTCCGGCGGCGTCGCGCGCCCGCAGCTCCACTTCGAGATCCGGCGGGGCAGCAAGGCCGTGGACCCGATCCGGATGCTGGGGCGACTGGAGGCGGCGCTGCGGCGGGGCCGCGGCTGATGCGTCCGGGGCTATGGCTCGTTTCGGCCCGCGGCCTCCGGTGCTGGCGGGAAGTACAGCGTCGCCCGCGTTCCCTCGCCCGGCGTGCTCTGGATGTCCAGGCGCCCGCCGTGCATCTCGATGAAGCTCTTGACCAGGGGCAGGCCGAGCCCGGTCCCCGATCGGCTGTTCGTAGTCACGTCGCCGACCTGTCTGAAGGGCTCCAGCGCGATGGCGATCTCGCCCTCGTTCATGCCGGGCCCGGTGTCGGTGATGCTGACGCGCGTGCCGCCGTCGGGCGCGTTCGCGCAGCGAAGCTCCACGGTGCTGCCGGCCGGCGCGAACTTGCAGGCGTTGGAGAGCAGGTTGACGATCATCTGCTTGGTCATGCGCCGGTCGGCGTGAAGGGGCCGCGCCGGGTCCTCGACGTTCACGGCGACCCGGACACCATGCTTCTCGGCAAGCCCGCGAACCAGGGTGGTGCATTCGCCGGCGATGTCCCGCATGTCGATGCGGGCGGGATCGATATCCATCCGCCCCGCCTCGACCTTCGCGAGATCCAGGATGTCGTTGATGATGGCCAGCAGATGGGCGCCGCTGTCGTGGATCAGGCGGGCGTACTCGGCGTACTTGTCGTTGCCTGGCGGACCGAAGAGCTCCTGGTCCAGGACCGAGGAGAACCCCAGGACGGCATTCAGCGGGGTTCGGAGTTCATGGCTCATCATGGCCAGGAACTCGCTCTTGGACCGATTGGCGTGCTCGGCGTCCATGCGCGCGCGCTCGGCGTCCTTGCGGGCCTGCTCGAGCCGCCCGGCGAGCTCTTCCAGGCGCGCGTTCGCCGCCGCCATCTCCCGCTCGTGCTCGCGGCGGGCGGAGATGTCCACCACGCCGAGCAGCATGACCGGCTCTCCCCGAAAGCTGGTGCGGCTGCCGGAGGTGAGTCCCCAGAATCGTGTGCCGTCCGCCTTGCGAAAGCACAACTCGCGTTCGTGAAAGGTCTCGTCGCGATGCACGCAGGCCAGGAGGTCGGACCACCCGTCGGGCTCCGCGCAGAGATCGGCGGCGGAAAGCCCTTCCGGCTCGGTCTCCGGGAGGGCGAAGAGATCGGCGGCGCGCTGGTTGATCATGACCAGCCGTTGGTCGCTGATGCGCGTCAGCATGAGGGCGACGGGAGCCGTCTCCACGACGGTGCGGAACAGCGCCTCGCGCTCGCTCACCTCGTCGCGCAGCCGTTTGTCCTCGGTGATGTCGCGCCGCACGCTGACGAAACCGACTCCAGGGACCCGCTTTTCGTGAACCAGATGCCAGCGGCCGGCGGTTTCCTGCTCGAAGGGCTCGCTCCGCGGGTTGCGAATGCGCTGCAGGCGCTTCTGGCGATAGGCGTCCGGGTCCCGCTTGCACAGCGGGTCGAGCACGACCCCCGGTGTATCCATCGAGTGCTGGATCAGCTCGAAGAAATGGCACCCCTCCATCTCCTCGAAGGGCGGCATGTAGGGGAACATCCGCTGGTAGGCCTGGTTGAAGTAGAGCAGGCGATCGTTCTCGTCGTAGATGATCAGCGCCTCGGGCAGGTTCTCGATGGCGACCCGCAAGAGCGCGTCCAGGCGACTCTTGCGTTGGGAGTCGGGTGTCCTGGAGATCGTAACCACCAGGCGCGCCTCGCCGCCGACCGGAAGGGCACCCAGCGTCACGTGGCAGGGGATGGCGTGGCCGTTCTTGTGGCGCATCGTCGCGGTCCCGGCGCCGGCGCGCCAAGCCGTCTGCGAAGGCCCGGCATCGAACAGCCCGTCCACGCCAAGGCCTCGCAGTTCCGCGACCGTGTAGCCAAGGAGTCGCGCGGCCGCGTCGTTCGCCTCGACGATGGCGCGGCCGTCACCCGTCAGTATCAACACACCCACGCCGCCAGGCGCCGGCCCTGGCAGCCCCGCGGTTCCTCGCGCCATGCCCCGGGCTGGCGCCTTCTGCGACTCCGGCGTCCGCGTCACGCTCGCCTCGGACTCCTCGTGCTGCCGACCCACCTTCGAAGGCGCGATAAAATCGGGAAGAACACGTCCCCAGGTGCTCCAGAGTCCGAAAGCAGGGTAAAAAAAATAGAAATGTCTGCGAACCGTGTTGGTCGCTTGTAACCCGCTACATCATGCGAGCCGCCAGGAAACGAACCCGCAGCGGGCTTCGCGTAAGATCTTGCGGTGCAGGTTTTCGTGGGTTATATGACTATGTCATACCAAGGAGGTTGGCATGACCGTCAAGACGACCCTCAGCTTCACCGACCGCCACCACCGGTTCCTGACCGAAAAGGTGGTGCAGGGCGCCTTTGCCTCGCAAAGTGCGGCCGTGGCGGCTGCGCTCGAACAGATGATCCGCGACGAAGAGGAGCGCGACATGGCTCTCGGCGCGTTGGCCGACGAGATCCGGTCGCGCCTTCAAACGCCGCGCTCGGACTATGTGGAGGGTGATGACGCCTTCGCGGCGGCGCGGGCACAGCTGCAGGCGTCGCGCAAGGCGTGAGGTACCGCCTCCGGTTCCATCCGGCCGTTTCGGAAGACCTCGACGCAATCGTGCGCTGGCTCGTCGACCATGCCGGTCACGAGACGGCCGCGCGCAGGCTGGCCGAGATTGACGAGGTCATCGCCAGCCTGCAGGGCCTGCCCCACAAAGGCAGCATTCGCGACGAGATCGCGCCCGGTCTGCGCGCGATCCCGGCTGGGCGCAAGGCGGTCATCGCCTTCACGGTCGATGACGACACGCGCGAGGTGTTCATCCATGTCGTCAGCTATGCCGGCGCCGAGTGGATTGCGCGCAGCAGGGCGCGGAGACGGTAGGGGCCATGCCCGCGAGCCGGCCCACGAACGGCTCTTGAAGCCGAGCGGGCAGGCGGGCGCGTTCAGCTGGCGCTCGTCGCCCAAGGCCATTCAGCGGCTGAAATCGGTGCCATGGGCATTGCCGCTTTGCGCTAACCGCCACGACAGGTTTTGGCGCGACGCTCGTCAATTGCATGTGACTAGGTCTTGCGAAACGAGAGGCGAGTCGGTCTCTCGCGATTCCCGTGAAGCGCACGGGTCCGCCGACGATCCACGAAGCCTTCTCCTGGCACGCCTACTTCAGACCGTCTAGATATAGCAGTTGGTGACAGACCAACACGCAATGCAGACAATCCCAAAAAAATTGCGAAACCTCCGGCAATCAGTCGCCCATCCGGGCGCCGTCCTCAACGGAAAAGGGCTTCGGTCAGGGGATGAGGCGACTTGTTCCAGGCAGGGGGCGTCGGATTACCGCAGGGGAACCCCGAGCTGCCCCGCCACATCCTGGATGAACTGCCAGGCGACCCGACCGCTGCGCGCGCCGCGGGTCACGGCCCACTCCTTGGCCTCGGCGTGAAGCTGCTCGCGCGGCATGTCGAGCCCGTAGTGCGCCGCATAGCCCTCGACCATGGCCAGGTAAGTGTCCTGATCGCAGTTGTGGAAGCCCAGCCACAGGCCGAAGCGGTCGGAGAGGCTGACCTTTTCCTCGACGGCCTCGGAGGGATTGATGGCTGTCGAGCGTTCGTTCTCGATCATGTCGCGCGGCATCAGGTGGCGCCGGTTGGACGTGGCATAGAAGATCACGTTGTCCGGCCGGCCCTCGACGCCGCCCTCCAACACCGCCTTCAGGGACTTGTAGCTGGTATCCGCCAAGTCGAAGCTGAGATCGTCGCAGAACAGCACGCACCGTCGCGAGACGTCCCTCAGCCCGTGCAGCAGGCGGGGCAGGGAGGGGATGTCTTCCCGGTGGATTTCCACCAGCGCGATCGGGGCGCCGCCGTGGCTTGCCAGCGCTTCATTGACGGCACCGTGCACCGCCTTCACCAGCGAGGACTTGCCCATCCCCCGCGCGCCCCAGAGCAGGGCGTTGTTGGCCGGCAGACCGCGGGCGAAGCGCTCGGTGTTGGCATGGAGCTGGTCGCACTGCCGGTCGATGCCGCGCAGCAGCGGCAGCGCCACGCGATTCACCCGCGTCACGGGCAGGAGCGCTTCGCGCTCGGCCTGCCAGACGAAGGCGTCGGCGCCCGCCAGGTCGAGCGGGCGGGGTTCCGGCGGGGCCAGACGGTCCAGGGCGTCGGCGATGCGTCGCAACAGGTCGTTTTGATCGGTCATCGCTCCGGGCGTGTCGCGAGGTTGGCGGGCGCGGGGAGCCTAGCCACCGCGGCCCGACCGGTCAATTCGTCCCGCAGGTCGCGGAAATGTGCGATCGCGCGGTGGCATTGCAATCCGCACGTGGACCGTTATAGTCCGCCCGCGATTTTCCGCGTCGATCCCAGGGGACAGCCGTCCCGCGCGGATCATTACGGTTTCTAGGGAGTTTCCATGCTGATCAGCTCGGCTTTCGCCCAGAACGCGGGCGGTGGGCAAGGCGGCTTTGACATCGTCGCCCTGCTGCCGCTGATCCTGATCTTCGTCGTGTTCTATTTCCTGCTCATCCGCCCGCAGCAAAAGCGGATGAAGGAGCACCGGAACATGGTGCAGGCGCTGCGCCGCGGTGACCGGGTCGTCACGGCCGGCGGCCTCATCGGAACGGTGACCAAGGTGGTCAACGACAACGAGCTGCAGGTCGAGGTGGCGGAAGGCGTGCGCGTGCGCGTCGTGCGCAGCACCGTGCAGGAAGTTCTGTCCAAGACCGAGCCGGCCGACAAGGACAAGGAAAAGGACGAGGGTGGCCAGCAGCAGTCCGGCGAGGGTGGCGGCTCCAAGGGCTTCGTGGGCAAGCTGCTGGGTGGTGGCGGCGACGGCTCGAAGTCCTGAGGGCGGTCGCGAGGCGACGGATAGTTCGAGATGCTGCAGATACCCCGCTGGCAAGTCGCGCTGATCGGCCTGATTCTATTGGCCGGGCTGGCCTTTGCCGCGCCCAACCTGTTGAGTCGCCAGGCCGCCGACGACCTGCCCGACTGGCTGCCCAATCAGCAGATCGCCCTGGGACTCGACCTGCAGGGCGGCTCCTACCTGCTGTTGGAGGTGGAGACCGAGGCGGTCATCGAGGAGCAGCTCAACAACCTGGTCGACGAGGTTCGCCTGCAGCTTCGCGGCGAGCGGATCGGCTACAGGAACCTCGGCGTGGTGGACCGCTCGGTGACCTTCGAGCTGCGCGACCCGGCGCAGGCGGAGCAGGCGCGCACGCTGCTGCGGGATATTGGCGAGGATATCCGCGTCGACATCGAAGAAGACGGCACGGCGGTGGCGCGCTTCACCGAGGACTCGATGCAGCAGCGCCTGAACAACGCCATGCAGCAGTCGATCGAGATCGTGCGGCGGCGCATCGACGAGACCGGCGTGCGCGAGCCGACGATCCAGCGCCAGGGGGAACGCCGCATCGTCGTGCAGCTTCCGGGCATCAACAACCCGGAGCGGATGAAGGACATCCTCGGCAAGACGGCCCGGCTGACCTTCCGCCTCGTGGACACGAGCGTCAGCCCGCGCGGCGACGATATCCCGCCCGGCTCCGAGGTATTGCCAGCCGACGAGACCGGGCCCAACGGCGAGCCGGTGCGGCGGTATGTCGTGCGCAAGCGGGTCATGGTCTCCGGCGAGAACCTGACCGACGCCAGCGCCACCTTCCAGCAGGGCCAGCCGGTCGTCGCCTTCAGCTTCGACACCGTGGGCGCGCGCCGCTTCGGCCAGGTGACCCAGGAGAACGTGAACAGGCCCTTCGCGATCGTCCTGGACGGCAAGGTCATCTCCGCCCCGCGCATCCAGGAGCCGATCCTCGGCGGCAACGGCGTGATCACCGGCAATTTCACGGTGCAGGAGGCACAGGACCTGGCGCTGCTGCTGCGCGCCGGCGCCCTGCCGGCGCCGCTGAAGATCCTGGAGGAGCGCACCGTGGGCCCCGGCCTGGGCCACGATTCGGTGCGCGCCGGCGAGTTCGCGAGCGTGCTGGCGCTCGTGGCGGTAATCGTGTTCATGGGCGCCGCCTATGGCCTGTTCGGCGTGCTGGCGGACGTGGCCCTGATCGCGAACCTGGTCCTGATCATGGCCGCGCTGTCGGCGCTGCAGGCGACGCTGACGCTGCCCGGCATCGCGGGCATCGTGCTGACGCTGGGCATGGCGGTGGACGCCAATGTGCTGATCTTCGAGCGCATTCGCGAGGAGGCCGGCAATCGCCGCGGCCCGGTGTCCGCGGTCGATGCCGGCTACCGCCGGGCGCTCACGACGATCTTCGACGCCAACATCACCACGCTGATCGCCGCCGTCCTGCTGTTCTACTTTGGCTCGGGGCCGGTGAAGGGCTTCGCGGTGACCCTGGCGATCGGCCTGGTCACCTCGATGTTCACGGCGATCATGGTGACGCGGCTGATGGTGGCGGGCTGGATCCGCCGCCGGCGGCCCCAGGCCCTGCCGATCTGAGCAAGGAGCGCGCGACGGCAATGGCTCTCATTCAGCGCATTCCGGTCAAGCCCGAGTTCAACATCCTGGGCAGGCGCCGGGGGACCCTGGGGCTCTCGGCCGTGGTGGCCGTGCTGTCGCTGATCCTGCTGGCGACAATGGGGCTGAACTTCGGGGTCGACTTCCGCGGCGGCATCCTGATGGAGGTGCGCACCAAGGCGGAGACCGCGGACATCAGCGCGATCCGCGATCGCCTGGGCGGCCTCGGGCTGGGGGACGTCACCATCCAGCGCTTCGGCGAGGCCGACACCGTCCTCATCAATATCCAGGAGCAGGCGGGCGGCGAGGCGGCCCAGGCGGCGGCCATCGACAGGGTGAAGGCGGCACTCGACGCGCGCGTGGAGAGCTACAGGCGCACCGAGTTCGTCGGCCCGAAAGTGGGCGAGGAACTGAAGCGCGCCGGCATGCTGGCCACCGCCCTGGCCCTCGGGGCGATGGCGCTGTACATCTGGTTCCGCTTCGAATGGCAGTTCGCCGTCGCGGCGCTGCTGGCCCTGATCCACGACGTGCTCGGCACGCTGGGCTTTTTCGCGCTGACCCAGCTCGAGTTCAATCTCGGCACCGTGGCGGCGGTGCTGACCATCGCCGGCTATTCCATCAACGACACCGTGGTCATCTTCGACCGGGTGCGCGAGACCATGCGCCGCTACAAGCGCAAGGCGATGGTCGAGCTGCTGAACATCTCGGTCAACAGCACGCTGACGCGCACGCTGCTGACCTCTGGCACGACGCTGATGGCGTTGATCGCGCTGGCGATCTTCGGCGGGGCGGTGATCCGGAGCTTCACCTGGGGCCTGATATTTGGCGTGGTGATCGGCACCTTCTCCTCGGTTGGCCTGGCCGTACCGCTGCTTATGTATTTCGGGGTGAAGCCGTCGCAGCTCGTCGCGGACGAGGAGAGCGACAAGAAGGTGGCCGAGCGGGCGGCGGGGCGCGCCTCCTCCTAGCCAACCGCCGCCTGCCGGCAAGGAGGGTATCGTGGACGTCACCCCGGACATTCCCGAGGGCCGGCAGGTCATCCAGGGCTACGGCGACAACTGCTTTCGCATCAGTGGCGAGGTGCACGAGGGCTCGGTGCTGGTGTTTCCCGACCGCACGATGGCCTGGCCAGTGCGCGCCTTCGACGACGTCACGGTGGAGAGCCTGGCGCCGGTCACCGGCGCGGCCGGAGAGATCGAGGTCCTGCTGCTCGGCTGCGGCCGCGCGATGCAGCTTGTTTCCCGCCGCCTGCGCGATCCGGTGCGTGGGGCCGGCATCGTCATCGAGGCGATGGATACCGGCGCCGCCTGCCGCACCTACAACGTCCTGATGGCCGAGGAACGGCGCGTCGCCGCGGCGCTGATCGCGGTCTAGGCCGGGCGCCCTGACGCGCCGCGATGGAAAAGGGCCCGCGCGACGGCGGGCCCTTGAGGCTTTGAAAGCGCCAGACGCGCCTACCGCTGCAACCGGCTGGCGACGACCTCCCAGTCGACGAGGTTGTCCAGGAAAGCCTTCACGTAGTCCGGCCGGCGGTTGCGGTAGTCGAGGTAATAGCTGTGCTCCCAGACATCGCAGCCGAGCAGGGCGTGCTGGCCGGGGAAGCACAGCGGGTTCACGCCGTTCGGCGTCGAGGTCACCTTGAGCTGGCCGTTGTCCTGCACCAGCCAGGCCCAGCCGCTGCCGAACTGCCCGGCGGCGGTCGTGACGAAGGTGTCGCGGAACTGCTCCCAGCCGCCGAAGGCGTCGTTGATCGCCTTCTCCAGCTCGCCCGGCAGGCCCATGCGCTCCTTGCCGCCCTTCGGGTTCATCCAGGGCCAGAACAGGTTGTGGTTCCACGCCTGCGAGGCCTGGTTGAAGAGCTTTCCGCGGTTCGGGTCGTTGTAGGTCTCGCGGACGATGTCCTCCAGCGACCTGTTCGCCAGATCCGTGCCCTCGATCAGGCTGTTCAGCGTGGTGACGTAGGTGTTGTGGTGCTTGCCGTGGTGGTACTGCAGCGTCTCCGCCGACATGTACGGCTCCAGGGCGTCCTGCGCGTAGGGCAGATCGGGAAGCTCGAATGCCATGATGATCCTCCTCTCGTTCGCGTATTGCACCGGCCCGTGCGCGAACCGGTCCGTTGGGCAAGCCTGATCGGCCGAGGGTCCGCCCCCGTGGCGCCCAGGGCCGCGCGCCTCCGCCACCCGGTTAGATAAGAAGAACGTCGGCGGTGTTAACCGGGTTGGGCGACGGAAACTGCGGACAAGGCTTGGCGCGGGACAGGCCGCGCCATAGGTTGCCGAGCACCATGACCGAGCACGACGACCCCCGCCTGTCCTATTGCGGCAATCTAATGCGCCGGCACGACCACGACCGCTATCTGACGTGCCTCTTCGCCCCGGCCGACCGGCGCGAGGACCTGTTTGCCATATATGCCTTCAACCACGAGGTCGCCAAGGTGGCCGAGATCGTCAGCGAGCCGATGGCCGGGCGCATCCGCCTGCAGTGGTGGCGCGAGGGGCTTGACGGGCTCTATGCCGGGACGCCGCGCCAGCATCAGGTCGCACGGCCGCTGTCGGCGGCGATACGTCGCCACGGGCTCAGCCGCGAGCCGTTCGACCGCCTGCTCGACGCCCGCGAGCGCGATCTGGACGAATATCCGCCGAAGAGCCTGGAGGACCTTGAGGCCTACTGCGCGGATACCTCCGCCACCCTGGTCACCCTGGCCCTGGAGGCCCTGGGCGCGCGCGACCGGGCCAGCCAGGCCGCGGCGCGGCACGTCGGCATCGCCTGGGCGCTGACCGGCCTGCTCCGCGCGGTGCCGTTCCACGCCCGCCAGCGGCGGCTGATGCTGCCGGGCGATGTGGTCGGGGAGGCGGCGCTCGACCCCCACGACCTCTTCGAGCTGCGCCAGCCGAAAGAGGTTCGGCCGGTGGCGGCGCGGGTCGCGGCGCGGGCGCGCGACCACCTGGAGCAGGCCGAGCGCCTGCGCGGGCAGGTCCCGCGGGCGGCGGTGCCCGGGCTGCTGCCGGCCACGCTGGCGCGGCGCTATCTCAAGGTGTTGGCGAAGCACGACCACGACCCCTTCGCCGAGCGGGTCCAGCTTGCCCTGCCGGGCCGACCGCTGTGGCTGTTGTGGGCCGCCGCCCGGGGGCGGTACTGAACGCCCGGCCGGCGGCGCCGGCCGGAAAGCGAAGAAGGCCGTGGCCGCTTCCAGGCCGCCACGGCCTTCTGCAGAGCGTTCGGGTCGGGCGTGGCCTAGATGCGGATCACGCCGCAGGCGATGCGCTTGCCGGCGGCTCCGGCGGGGTCGGTGGCGTAGTCGTCCGGACCCTCGTGAATCACGATCGCGGCGCCCTCAATGGCGGTGCGGCCACTGAACAGCGTGACGTTGGGGTTCAGCACCTCGATCTCGATCTCGCCCGATTCGGGGACGTGGATGTTCGGCATGTCGCCGGCGTGATGGCCGCCTTCGCTCATGAAGCCGTGCTTCATGCCGTTCGGGTTGAAGTGGCCGCCCGCCGACTTGAACGGCGGCTCGCACTTGCCGACGGCGTGGATGTGGAAGGCGTGCGCGCCCGCCGGCATGTTCTTCAGCTTGGCGTGCAAAATGACGCCATAGAGCGTCTCGGTGAACTCGATGACGCCGACGGTGTTGCCGTCGAGGTCCTTCAGCGTGGCGGTGGCATCGGCCGCCTGCGCCGCGGTGGCGGCGACGCCGAGGGTCATGGCCGCCCCGGCCACGAGCGAGAGAGCTTTCCGCAGCATGATATCCTCCCTATGAAACCTTGGATGCGCGTCAAAGGCGCATCGGACGGGAGGCAAGGTAACCGATCGGAGCGAGTGAGAATATAGGGATTATTCCGCCGCGGCCGGTGTATCCGCGCCGCGCCCCAGCCAGGCGTCGAGGTCCCGCAGCGCCCGCGCCGACAGCGCCGGCTTGCGCTCCTTGCGCCTGACCGGCTTGCCGTCCGCGCGTGTGATCGCGGGAAACAGCCCGAAGTTCACATTCATGGGCTGGAAGGTCTCGACATCCGCCCCGCCCGCAAGATGGTTCAGCAGCGCCCCCAGCGCTGTCGTGGCCGGCGGCGGCACGATGGCTTCGCCGAGCCGCTCCGCGGCGGCGAAGCGCCCGGCGAGAATGCCGATGGCGGCGCTCTCCACATAGCCCTCGACGCCGGTGATCTGGCCGGCGAAGCGCAGCCGCGGACAGGCCTTCAGCCGCAGCGTGCCGTCCAGCAGTCTCGGCGCGTTGATGAAGGTGTTGCGGTGCAGCCCGCCCAGCCGGGCGAACTCGGCGTTCTCCAGGCCGGGGATCATGCGGAACACCGCGACCTGCTGCTTGTAGCGGATCTTGGTCTGGAACCCGACGAGGTTGTACAGCGTGCCCAGCGCGTTGTCCTGGCGAAGCTGCACCACCGCGTAAGGCCGTCGTCCGGTGCGCGGATCGGTCAGGCCGACCGGCTTCATCGGCCCGTGGCGCAGGGTGTCGACCCCGCGCGCCGCCATCACCTCGATGGGCAGGCAGCCCTCGAAGTAGGGCGTGTCCTTCTCCCAGGTCTTGAACCGCGTGGTCTCGGCGTTCAGCAGCGCCTCGATGAAGGCCTCGTACTGCGCCTTGTCCAGCGGACAGTTGATGTAGTCGCCCTTCGGCTCGCCATCGCCCTCGGCCCGCGCGCCGCCGGGCCCCACCTTGTCGTAGCGCGACTGGTACCAGGCGACGTCGAGATTGATCGTCTCCTTGTAGACGATCGGCGCGATGGCGTCGAAGAACGCCAGGTAGCCCTCGCCGGTCAGCGTCTGCACCGCCGCCGCCAAGCCGGGGGAGGTGAGGGGGCCGGTGGCGACGATGACGCTGTCCCAGTCCGCCGGCGGCAGCGCGTCCACGGCCTCGCGGCGCAGCTCGATTTGGGGATGCTCGGCGATGGCACGTGTCACGGCTTCGGAGAAGCGATGCCGGTCCACCGCCAGGGCGCCGCCGGCAGGCAGCTTGGCGCCGTCGGCCGCGGCCAGGATCAGGCTGTCGCAGCGCCGCATCTCCTCGTGCAGCAGCCCGATGGCGTTGGTCTCCGGATTGTCCGAGCGCAGGGAGTTGGAGCACACCAGCTCGGCCAGGCCGTCGGTCTGGTGCGCCTCGGTCCCGCGCTCGGGGCGCATCTCGTGCAGCACCACCGGCACGCCGCGCCGGGCGAGCTGCCAGGCGGCCTCGCTGCCGGCGAGGCCGCCGCCGATCACATGGACGGGTCTCGGCGCGCTGTTCGTCATGGCCCCGGAGATAAGCGAGGCGGCACGCCGGGGCAAGCGTGAGGCTCAGGCCGCGGACGGCGCGGCCGGCGCCGCCAGGCCGTCGAGCGTGAAGGCCTCCTGCGGCTCGGCGATGCCCTTGAGCGGGTGGCGTCCCAGCGAGCGGAACGCGCCGCGCCCGACCTGCGCCAGTTCCCGCGACACCACCAGTGGCGTCTCCAGCCGCGAGGCCAGCTCCTGCAGCCGGGCCACCATGTTCACCGCCGGCCCGATCGCCGTGAAGTCGAGCCGGTTGGCGGCGCCGACGTTGCCGTACATCACGTCGCCCATGTGGACGGCCACGGTGGCGTCGATGCGCGGCGGGTCCTCGCCCTCCGGCCGCCGGTTGGCCGCCGCCAGCCGGTCCAGGATGTCCCGCGCCGCCGAGAGCGCCTTGTCCGCGGCGTCGCAGGCCTCGCCGGGCGCCACCCGGCAGGGGAAGATGGCCAGCGCCTCGTCGCCGATGAACTTCAGGATCTCGCCGCCGTGCGCCTCGATCGGCCGGCCGACGGCATCGAAGTACTGGTTCAGCAGCGCGATCGTGGCCTCGAGCGGGCGGCTCTGGCTGATCGTGGTGAAGCCGCGCATGTCGGCCGAGAGGATCACCGCGTGGAGCTGCTCGCCCTCGCCGCGGCGGATGGTGCCTTCCAGCACCCGGCGCCCCGAGTCGCGGCCGAGATAGGTCTCCAGCAGCAGGGCGGCGGTGCGCCGCTGCTCCAGCAGGTCGAAGACGGCGCTCAGCGCCGGCACCGCCTGCTCCACGCGCGCAAGCTGCGCGTCGGCGAAGCCCTCGGGCTGCCTGGTCGCCAGCGAGAGCCCGATACGCGGCCGCCCGGCCAGCGGCAGCGGCAGCATGATATAGTCGGTGAAGCCCTCCGCTGCCAGCTCCGCCAGCACGGGATAGTCCCGCGCCGGATCGAGCTGCCGCAGCCGCCGGCGGACGGACTGGCCGGTCTGGTCGATCTCCGCGAGCGGGCTGTTCAGGTAGGTGTCGCTGTGCTGGATGCCGTGCGCGCGCCCGATCTCGGCGACGCTGTCGCTCTGGGCGCACCAGTAGAGCGTGCGCCCCAGGAACTGCGGATGGAGCTGGCGGGCGTGCAGGCTCCCGCGGTCGATCGGGAGGCCGTGGTCGCGCAGCAGGCGGCAGGTCCGCGCGAGGGCCTCGTTGCTGTCGGCGGCGGTCAGGCGGAGGTCGAGAACGTCATGGATCATCGGCGCGAGCCCCTTGCGTGGCGGCCGGCGGAGGCGCCCCCGGAAACTCCACGTGGGTCGCCGGGGCGCCGCCGGCAACGGTTCGTGGTATGCGCCCTTCGGAAGGAAGGTCTGCGTCGTCATGCGCCCGTCCCCTGGCCGACGGCCGCGATCCATCGGCGCAGCGTGGCGGCGTGGTCCGGCAGACGGTCGAACAGCGCCTGGGCCAGGGCCTCGCTGTAGACGTGGAGGGCCCGGTTGCGGTCCTGCGCCAGCCCGAGCAGGGCCTCGGCGTCGGCCTCGGAGACCAGCCCGAGGGCTCGGGACGCGCGGATGCAGGCGACGGGCGAGCCGCGTTCCTCCAACTCGACCTCCCGCAAGTGCTTCCGCCAGGTTCACGAGCTGCACGAAGTAGGGCACCGTGCTGGCCTCCAGGTCGCTCTCGATGCGCGCCGGGACGCCCGGGGGCAAGGCGGTGCGCGGCTCGATCGCCACGTCGATGTCGCTGGCCCGGTCGGGCGTGCCGCGCGCGAAGGAGCCGAACAGCCGGACCCGCGCCGGCACCTCCGCCAGGTGGTCCAGGACGATGCGGCGGACCTCGTCGCGATAGCGGCGCTGGCGCGGGGTCAGCGTGGCCTTCTTGTGCCCCCTTCGATCCGGCCTTCCACGACACGCGACCGTCGCCGAGTCATCAAGCTTTTGTTAGGACGTTTCCGCTTATGCGATAAATGGTTAACGATTCGGGAAGCCCAAACATGGTCTCGACGCTTGCAACGTTTTCCTTGCGCCGGATTGCGGCGGCGCTGATGGCGGTGGGTCTGGCGGCCGCCGGCTGCACCACCTACGACCCTTATACGCGCGAGGAGAAGGTGAGCCATGCCACGCGCGGCGCGGCGATCGGGGCGGCGGCGGGCGCGGCCGTGGGCGCGCTGACCGGTGTCGCGGCGGACGAGCACGTCGCCCGCAACGCCTTGATTGGCGCGGGGGTGGGCGCGCTCGGCGGCGGCGCCGTGGGCTACTACATGGACCGCCAGGAGGCAAAGCTGCGTCAGCGCCTGGACGAGACCGGCGTGCGCATCGAGCGCGAGGGCGATCATATCCGGCTGATCATGCCGAGCAACGTGACCTTCGACGTCGACTCGGCGCAAATCCGGCCGCAGTTCGACCGGGTGCTGGCGGATGTCGCCCTGGTGCTGAAGGAGTTCAACAAGACCTATGTGCGGGTCGAGGGGCACACCGACTCCACCGGCTCCGAGGCCTACAACCTGCGACTCTCCCGGCAGCGGGCGCAGAGCGTGGCCCGCGCCCTGATCCGACAGGACCTGCTGGCCGAGCGCTTCATCATCCGCGCCCACGGCGAAAGCCGCCCCATCGTCTCCAACGCCACCGAAGCCGGCCGCCAACAAAATCGCCGCGTGGAAATCGAGCTGGTGCCGCACACGGCGGAGTCGTGAGGCGTGGTCAGCCCCGCTTGACGACCCTGCCGACGACGGCGGCGCGCCCCGGCCGGTCGTGGCCGATGCCGGGGGCCGGGCACGATCGTCAACATCTCCTCGATCACGGGGCTGCGGCCCGCCGGCGGCGTTGGCACTTGCGCCGTTTCGAAAGCGGCGCTGGCGTACATGACGCGGCAACTCGCCGTCGAGTGGGCGCGTCACGGGATTCGCGTCAACGCGCTCGCGCCCGGCTGTATCGAGACCGACCTGAACCGTGAATTCTTCCAGAGCGACGCCGGAGAGGCGCTGATCCGCCGGGTGCCGCAGCGCCGGTTGGGACAGCCCGAAGATCTCGACGCGCCATTATTGATGCTGTGCGGGACCGGCTCGGCGTTCATCATCGGGGCGGTGGTCCCGGTCGATGGCGGCCATTCGGTCAATGCACTGTAAGGAAAGGGATCGTGATGGACTTCTCACTTTCTCCGGACGTCGAGCGGGTCCGCGCCAGCGTGCGCGACTTCGTGGCCCGCGAGGTCCTGCCGCTCGAGGCGGATCCGGCGAGCTTCGACGAACACGAGAACATCTCCACGGCCGCGCTGACGGAACTGCGCGCGAAGGTCAAGCGGGCGGGTCTCTGGGCGCCGCAGATGCCCACCGCGCGCGGCGGTCTGGGGCTCGGCCGCATGGGCATGGCGGCGTTCTACGAGGAGGCCAACCGGTCGATCTTTGGCCCGGTCGCCTTCAACTGCGCGGCGCCTGACGATGGCAACATGCTGGTGCTGGAGCGGGTGGCCAGCGAGTCCCAGAAAGCGCGCTGGCTGCAGCCGATCATCGATGGCGATGTGCGCTCGGCCTTCGCCATGACCGAGCCGCATCCCGGTGGCGGGTCCGACCCCTCGATGATTCGGACGACGGCCGAGCGGCGGGGCGACCGCTGGGTGGTGCACGGGCACAAGTGGTTCATCACCGGCGCCGGCGCGGCCCGGCACTTCATCCTGATCGCCCGGACATCGGACGATCCCCGCAAAGGTCTGACGGCGTTCCTGTTCGACCGCGACCAGCCGGGCTGGGAGATCGTTCGCCGGATCCCGATCATGGGGCCGGAGGAGCACGGCGGTCACTGCGAGCTCACCTTCGACGGGCTGGAGATTCCCGACGAGAACCGTTTGATGGAGGTCGGCGACGGGCTCAAGCTCACGCAGATCCGCCTGGGCACGGCCCGGCTCACTCACTGCATGCGCTGGCTCGGTTTGGCGAGACGCTCGTTGGAGATCGCGCGGGCCTACGTGGCCGAACGCGAAGCCTTCGGCAGCAAGCTGGCCGACAGGGAATCAATCCAGATCCAGTTGGGCGACGCCGCCATGGAGATCGACATCGGCCGGCTCCTCACCATGCGCGCGGCCTGGGCCCTCGACCAGGGCTCGAAGGCGCGCAAGGAGGTGTCGATGGCGAAGATCCAGGTCGCCGACGCCCTGCACCAGGCGGTCGACACCGCGATCCAGCTTAACGGCGCGCGCGGCTACTCCAAGGACACCGTTCTCGAATGGATCTACCGCTATGCCCGGCAGGCACGCCTCGTCGACGGGGCGTCGGAGGTCCACAAGATGGTTCTGAATCGCTTCCTCGCCGAGGAAGGCCAGGAATTCTGGCGCTGGAGCACGTGATGAGCCTGGGCGAACGTGCGTTCGTGCTGCGCACCGACAGCCCTTCGGGGGTCGCGGTCAGCCACACCCGGGCGCAGGAATTCGGGGTGCTGCGGGCGGCCTGGGACGTTGGCGTGAGGGGGCCGGAGCCGGCTCGAGCTTCTGATCATCACTGAATCGACTGCGCTTATCCCCCGGCGATCGCGGCAAAGAGATCCAGCAGTGCGCGCACCGGCGGCAGCAGGATCGTGGCGAGCGGATTGATCCGGTGGCCGAGTTCGGCCGTCAGGACGGGCACGAGAAACAGCAGCCCGATCAGCACGAGAATGCCATAGCGCTCCACGCCCTTCAGGCGGACGGCCAGGGATCGAGGCAGGGCGAGCATCAGGATGCGCCCGCCGTCCAGGGGCGGCACGGGCAGCAGGTTGAAGACGGCCAGCATCACGTTCAGCACGATGGCGTTCCCGAGGTTGGCCCCGAGCCAAGCGCCGTCGGCGTGCAGCCCGTCGGGCAGGGCCACGAACGCGAGCGCGCAGGCAAGCGCGATCACGAGGTTGGCCCCCGGTCCTGCCGCGGCCACGAGAATGCCGTCGCGCCGGGGCCTGCGTAGCGCGCCGAAGCGCACGGGCACCGGCCGGGCCCAGCCGAACAACACCGGGGCGCGGGTGACGATCAACAGGGCGGGAACCAGGATGGTGCCAAAGGGATCGACATGCTTCAGCGGGTTCAGCGTGACGCGACCCTGGCGCGCGGCGGTATCGTCGCCAAATCTCGCGGCGACGAGCGCGTGCGCCGCTTCGTGCAGCGTCACGGCCATCAGCACCGGCAGCACCCAGGTCGAGGCGAGGTAGAGAGCGTCCAAGAGTTCTCCCGATTTGCGATGGATGAGGACCTCGGGGCGTCAGGTCACCACGCCAACGGAATACAGGTCGGCGGGCACGCTGACCAGTTCGTACAGCAGCCTTGCGCCCGTCAGCAGCACCAGTACGCCCAGCAGGACGCGCAACGAATCGCCGGGCAGGCGCGAGGCCAGGCGGCTGCCGTATTGCGCCCCGGCGACGCCCCCCAGCAGCAGGAGCAAGGCCAGCACGATGTCCACGGTCTGGTTCTGCACGGCTTGCAGAAAGGTTACGTTCGCCGCGACGAAGATGATCTGGAACAGCGAGGTGCCGATCACCACCGAGGTGGGCATGCTGAGCAGATAGATCATGGCGGGGACCAGAATGAAACCGCCACCCACGCCCATGATCGCGGAGAGAAAGCCGACCCCGAAGCCGATGGCCAAAGGCAGAAGGGCGGAGATGTAGAGCCGCGACTTGCGAAACCGCACCTTCAGCGGCAGGCCGTGGACCCAGGTGTGCTTGTGCAGCTTCCGGCGCGGGTGGTGACGACGGCGGCGCAGCAGGGCGCGTGCGCCCTCCCAGGACATCAAAATGCCCAGCGTGACCAGCAGGATCACGTAGGACAGGTTGATGACGAGGTCGATTTGCCCGATGTCGCGCAACAGCTTGAACACGCTGACCCCGACCGTGGAGCCGGCGAGTCCGCCGATCAGCAGAACGGTGCCCATCCGCAGATCGACGTTGCCGCGGCGAAAGTGGCCCAGCACGCCTGAGATCGAGGAAGCGACGATGTTGTTGGCCTGCGTGGCCACCGCCACCGGCGGCGGGACGCCGATGAAAATCAGCAGGGGCGTCATCAGGAAGCCGCCGCCCACCCCGAACACGCCGGACAGGAATCCGATCAGTCCGCCAAGGCCGAGCAGCAGGACGACGTCCAGGGACAGCTCGGCAATGGGAAGGTAGATCTGCATCGCGGGCCGATTCACGCACGGGATGCGCTGCATCGCCGCCGGCCACGCCGCTTGACGGCCTCGTGCGCGCCCGGTGCCGGATGCAACGGCACTTCCCGTTTTGGTATGACGGAACGGGAAACAAGGTCAAGTGCGGCCTGTTCGCGTGCGACCCTGTCGAAACGGTGGTGGTTGGTCCGTCTTCCGCGCCCGGCGTACGTGACCGAACTCTCGGCGCGTACGGTCGTACGTGTGACGGGATCGAGGCAGCGGCCAAGCCTGCCGCGAGACTCGATCCGGCTCGGGTCGATGGGCGCTCTCACCGGGGCGACGGCAAATGGGCGACGAGGACGCGGCCAAGGAACATTCGCCGCGTGGCGTGGCGGGCAGTCGCACCGTCTCTGCCGAGCCAGGATTTCAGGCCCGGGCGACCGCCGTTTCGACCTTTTCTCTGGCCTCGGCGTCCTCCAGCCCATCCATCGAGGCGAGAAGCATCGCCGCCGCGGTCACGCCTTCCTGGTGCGCCGTGTCTCCCGAAATGCCGCGCTGCCCGGCCTCTTCGACCGTTTCGTTGTAGATGCTGACGATCTCGCCCGTGTCCATATCCCTTTCCCCCCGATCGCTATCGTCAAGGGGAAGGCTAATGCAAAAATCATTCGATTACCAAGGTCGGCTGCCTCCTGCGGGATGGCACGCGCCCACGCCGTCGCGCCCCTTATCCAAATCCAAGACATTGGTGAGCCCGCCAGGATTCGAACCTGGGACCTACTGATTAAAAGTCAGTT